>VFLF01000465.1 GCA_009885185.1 Nitrosomonadales bacterium
AAAAACGCGAGATTCCCGGCTACTACCTCGCGATCACGAAATACGCCGATGAGCTGCTGACCTCGCTCGATGGATTGCCGGATTGGCCGGAGCGCGTGCGCACCATGCAGGCCAACTGGATCGGCAAGTCATACGGCGTGCGGTTTGCTTTTCCATACACATTGGACGGCAAGGCCGAAAAGCTGTGGGTGTTCACCACGCGCGCCGACACCATCATGGGCGTGACCTTTGTCGCGGTAGCGGCGGAACATCAGCTTGCCACGCATGCGGCGAAAAACAACCCCACGCTCGCCGCTTTCATCGACGAATGCAAGCGCGGCAGCGTGATGGAAGCCGACATGGCGACCATGGAAAAGAAAGGCATGCCCACCGGCATTTTTGTCGAGCATCCACTCACCGGCGACAAAACCGAAGTGTGGGTCGGCAACTACGTGCTGATGAGTTACGGCGAAGGCGCGGTGATGGCGGTGCCGGCGCACGACGAGCGTGATTTTCATTTTGCCAAACAGTATGGGTTGCCGATCAAACCCGTGATCGATGTCGCGGGCAAGAAATTCAGCACCGAAGCCTGGCAGGAATGGTATGCGGACAAGGAACACGGCGTTTGCATAAATTCCAATAAATACAATAACTTAGCGTATTCCGCCGCGGTGGATGCCATCGCCGCCGATTTGGCCGCCAAGGGCCTCGGCGAGAAGCAAACGCTCTACCGCCTGCGCGATTGGGGCGTGTCGCGCCAGCGTTATTGGGGCACGCCGATACCGCTGATCTATTGCGCTACTTGTGGCGATGTACCGGTGCCGGACAAGGATTTGCCCGTGGTGCTGCCCGAAGACTGCGTGCCTGATGGCAGCGGCAATCCGCTGAATAAACGCGCGGATTTCGTCAACGTGCCGTGCCCGAAGTGCGGCCAGCCCGCGCGGCGCGAAACCGACACCATGGACACTTTCGTCGATTCGTCGTGGTACTACACCCACTTCGCCTGCACCGACCGCGACGGCGGCATGACCGACAAACACGTGAACTACTGGCTGCCGGTGGATCAATACATCGGCGGCATCGAGCACGCGATTCTGCATTTGCTGTATTCGCGCTTCTGGACCAAGGTGATGCGCGACCTGGGCCTGGTGAGCATGGACGAGCCGTTCTCGCGGCTGCTCACACAAGGCATGGTGCTGAACGAGATTTTTTTCCGTAAACCAGAGAGTGGAAGAATCACCTATTACAACCCGATCGACGTCGAAATCCAAACCGACGACAAAGGCACACGCACGGGCGTGGTGCTGCGCGCCGATGGGCAGCCGGTGGAATCCGCCGGCATCGGCACCATGTCGAAATCCAAAAACAACGGCGTGGATCCGCAGGCCTTGATCGAAGAATACGGCGCGGATATCGCGCGCTTTTTCATGATGTTCACCTCGCCCCCCGAAGACACGCTGCTGTGGAATGACGCCGGCGTCGAAGGCGCGGCGCGTTTCATGCGGCGGCTGTGGGCGTTTGCGCACGAGGCCGCGCAAACGCAATCCAGTCCTGCCGCCCCCTTGCCCGCATCGCTGCCGCCGGAACTCGCCAACGCGCGCCGCGACATCCACTCCGTGTTAAAACAAGCGAACTACGACATGGCGCGCCATCAGTTCAACACTGTCGCCTCGGCTGGCATGAAAATGCTCAACGCGCTGGAGGCCGCGCACAAAAGCAGCGCCGATGCCGCGATGAAACACGCCGTCGTGCGCGAAGGCCTGTCGCTGTTGTTGCGCCTGCTGTCGCCCATGACGCCGCATATCGCGCACCAGTTGTGGATTGATCTCAACTACGGCAGCGACATCCTCGCCGCACCATGGCCGGAACCCGACGAAACCGCACTCAAGCAGGACGAAATCGAGCTGGTGGTGCAGGTCAACGGCAAAAAACGCGGCGGCGTGCGTGCGCCGCGCGAAGCCGACAACAAGGCCATCGAAGCGCTGGTGCTCGCCGATGCGGAAATCCAGCGGGTCATGGAAGGCAAGCCGGTGAAAAAATTCATCGTGGTGCCGGGCCGGCTGGTGAATGTGGTTATCTGAAATGCCGTTTAATAACATATAGTTACATCGATACTGTCGCGCTCAGGCCGTACCGCATAAAATGCACGCCATGAGAACCCTCCTGATCAGTGCTTTGCTGTTAACACTCGCCGGCTGCGGCTTCCAATTACGCGGCGCCGCCAATCTGCCGTACGACACGCTGCACGTGGCCGCGGCGTCCACCTCGACGTTTGCCGTGCAACTGCGGCGCGCGGTCACCTCCGGCAGTCAGACCAAGGTGGTGGACAATCCCAAGGATGCGCAGGCTACGCTGCATGTGTTGGGCGAGGCACGCGAAAAATCGATCCTGTCGCTGTCGGGCGGCGGACGCGTGCGCGAGTACCAGTTGCGCTATCGCGTGCAGTACCGCGTGGCGGACAAAGACAACAAGGAATTGCGTGCGCCGACCACCATCCTGCTGCATCGTGATTTTTCCTTCAACGACACCGACACGCTGTCGAAAGAAGCCGAAGAGGCGTTGCTGTATCGCGACATGCAGACTGACGCTGTGAATCAGATGTTGCGCCAGTTGCAGGCCACGCGCGCCACCGCCGCCAGTCTGTAGCAGCCAGCGGTCGCCATTCGTATCCGCGCGTGCGCATTTCATCCGAGCAACTGGCATCACAACTCGCGCGCGAGTTAAAACCGCTCTACACCGTATTCGGCGATGAGCCGCTGCTGGCGATTGAAGCCACCGACCGCATACGCGCCAAGGCGCGCGCGGACGGCTACGTCGAGCGCGAAATTCTCACCACCGATACCAGCTTCAAATGGCCGCAACTGATGATGGCAGCGAATTCGCAGTCGCTGTTCGCCTCGAAAAAGCTGCTGGAACTGCGCATCCCTAACGGCAAGCCCGGCGTCGAGGGCAGCGAGACGCTGCAAACCTTTTGCCAAGCGCCGCCCGCCGATACCGTCACGCTGATTTACCTGCCGGCGCTCGACTGGCGCGCGCAAAAAGCCGGCTGGTTCGAGGCGCTGGATCGCGCCGGCATCACCGTCGAAGCCAAGGCGGTGCCGCGCAAGGCGCTGCCGCAATGGCTGGGCGCACGCCTGAAAGCTCAAGGACAGCAGGCCGACGCCGAGGCGCTCGCTTTTATCGCCGACCGCGTCGAAGGCAACCTGATGGCGGCATTTCAGGAAGTGCAAAAACTCGCGCTGCTGTTTCCGCCCGGGCCGCTGGCCTTCGAGCAGATCCGTGAAGCCGTGCTCGACGTAGCGCGCTACGACGTGTTCAATCTGGGCGTGGCCATGGTCGAAGGCGATGCGGTGCGCCTCGCGCGCATGATCGACGGTCTCAAGGGGGAAGGCACCGCGCCGCCGATGGCGCTGTGGTCGCTCGCCGAAGAAATCCGCGCCATCGGTCGCGTACTGGCCGCCGCCGAATCGGGCCGCCCGCTGGGCACACTGTGGCGCGAAGCGAAGGTCTGGGGCACCGCGCACCAGAATATCATGCAGCAGAATCTGGGGCGTTTCAACGCCGCGCAGGTCACGCAAGGCCTGCGCCACGCCGCCGCCATCGACCGCATGGTCAAGGGTCTGGCCAAGGGCGATGTGTGGGACGAATTGCTGCATCTGGCGCTGCGCTTCGCACGCGGCAACGCAGGTGCCGCGCGCCCTCGCGCGCTGCGCGCCTGATCCAGAATCGCCCGGCGGCGCACCGTGAAGCGCAGCGGGCAATAACATGCAAACACACCGCGCCACGCGGCTGGAGCTGATCGACGCTCTGCGGGCGTTTGCCTTATTCGGCATTCTTCAGGTCAATATCCAGAGTTTTGTCTGGGGCCCGGGCGACCCACTCGGCTACTTTGCGAAAGCGCCGCGCACGGTGGATTCCATCGCCTATTTGCTGGTGGCGACATTCGTCTCGTCGAAATTCATTTCGCTGTTCGCGTTTTTGTTTGGCTTCGGATTCACGTTGCAGTTTCGCTCACTACAACGCGCCGTGACCGGTCAAGCGTCCGCTGCGCAAGCGTCGCACAGTTTGGCAGCTGCGCAGCAAGCCTACCGCCGCCGCCTGTGGTTTCTGCTGGTGTTGGGCGTCGCGCACGGCATACTGCTGTATTCTGGCGATATCCTGGCCGCGTACGCGGTGTGCGGCTTCATCCTGGTGATGTATGCCGGCTTGCGGTCGGCGCAACTCGCGCGCGTGGCGTACCAGTGGTGGATTGCATGTGCCGTCATCTTTCTGGTCGTGATGGGCGGATTCGCCGTGATAATGGCGAGCCTGCCGCCAGACGACGGAGCGATGCGGGAAATAGCGCTGGAAGCATTTTCACTCTACACCACCGCCAGCTTCGCGGATCAGGTAGCGGAGCGCGCGCGGGATTATCTTGTTATGCTGATCAGCGTGCTGCTGCTGATAATACCGTTGGTGCTTTCCTTGTTTTTACTCGGCGCGCTTGCCGCGCGACAGGGGTGGCTGCACCACCCCGAGCGCCATCCGCGCGTCTGGCGTGCCGCCGCGCGCATCGGCGCACTCGGCCTGATTCCGGCGGCCATCGGCGCATGGCTTAACTATCGGTCGACGCTCGCCACCACCGGCAGCATGGACTTTCTCGCGGAATTATTCATCCTGTTCGGTTCGGTGACCATCGCGCTGTATGTCGCCATGATCGTTAAACTGCGCCACACGCGCGCCGTCAGCGCCGCGATAACGTGGCTCGCGCCAGCCGGGCGCATGCCGCTGACCAACTACCTGATGCAATCAGTGCTGATGGGCGCCCTGCTGTCGGGCTGGGGGCTCGGGCTTGGCGCGGTATGGCGCCACGCTGAACTGTCGGTACTTGCCTTCGTAATCGTTTTCGCGCAGGTTGCCGCGAGCCGTTGGTGGATGGCGCGTTTTGGCACCGGGCCGATGGAAGCGATATGGCGAAAAGCGACCTATAGGCGCTAACAAGGCGCACGATGCCCGGCAGCGGCTCGGCTCGTCGTTGTCGCGTGTTACAGGCGATGGGTACGCGGACAAAGGTGCGCCAACTCCTTGTTAATCAGGGTAAAATTAGATTATGGACGTACAAACCTACATGCACGGCGTGGGCCGGCAGGCGCGCGCCGCATCGCGGCTGATGACCAAGGCCGGCACGTCCGCAAAGAACATGGCGCTCAGCGCAACAGCGCAGGCGATTGAGCGCGCGTCGCAATCGTTGATCGACGCCAATGCACTGGATGTGGCCGAAGCGCGCAGGAAAAAACTCGACGACGCAGCCATCGACCGTCTGATACTCACGCCCAAAACCATCACGTCCATGGCGGATGGCTTGCACCAGATCGCCACGCTGCCCGATCCAATAGGTGAAATCACCGGCCTGAAATATCGTCCCTCCGGCATACAGGTCGGGCAGATGCGCGTGCCGCTGGGCGTGGTCGGCATCATTTATGAATCGCGCCCCAACGTGACGGCGGATGCCGCCGGGCTGTGTCTGAAATCCGGCAACGCGGCGATCCTGCGCGGCGGTTCCGAGGCGCTGCATTCGAATCAGGCCATCGCTGCGTGCGTGCGCGAGGGGCTGAATGCCGCGGGCCTGCCCGAAAACGCGGTGCAGGTCATCGAGACTACTGATCGCGCGGCGGTGGGCGAGCTCATCACCATGCGCGAATTCGTCGACGTGATCGTGCCGCGCGGCGGCAAGGGGCTGATCGAGCGCCTGTTGCGCGAGTCGCGCATCCCGATCATTCAACACCTCGATGGCGTATGCCATGTGT
>VFLF01000390.1 GCA_009885185.1 Nitrosomonadales bacterium
GAGATAAACGCCTTGCTGCCGCATCGGATTGCGATTATCTGTAAAGCTATCAAGGCGCATCTGATACACATCAGCACGGATTGTGTGTTTTCTGGAAAATCCGGTAACTATAATGAGTTGAGCGTGCCGGATCCAACAGATATTTATGGCCACAGCAAACTCCTTGGCGAAGTAATTTCTCCGGGTTGCATTACATTGCGCACGTCCATTATTGGGCTGGAGTTGTCGCGCAATTCCAGCCTGCTAGAGTGGTTCCTAGCACAGCCGGAACGTGCGTATGGCTACACGAAAGCCATTTTTTCTGGGCTTACCACCATCGAGTTGAGCCGAGTAATTGCACGCTTGGTGGAAAATTTCCCGAGGTCAGCAGGCATCTACCATATATCTGGCATTCCAATCAGCAAGTTTGACCTACTGGCACTAATTAAAGCCAAGTTTAATCTCCCTTTAGAACTGATCCCCGATCAGGAATTTCGCTGCGATCGCAGCCTCGACTCCTCTCGTTTTCGGAGGGAATTTAACTATGTGCCGCCCTCTTGGGAACACATGATAGAAGAATTGGCAACAGATTACAGAATGAGAAAGGCAATTAATGTTTAAGGGCAAAACCATCCTAGTCACCGGCGGGACAGGCTCGATGGGCAAGACGTTTGTCCGTCGCGTGCTTTCCAGCGAACTCGGCAAACCAAAAAAAGTGATCGTGTTTTCCCGAGACGAGGCAAAACAGCACGAGATGCGCATATCTTACCTACACCGCAAGGTCACCACGGATGAAGTCATTTTCCGCAACTTCATGGACGTACTGGAATTCCGCATCGGTGACGTGCGCGACTATGGAGAGATATGTTCGGCCGTCAAAAATGCCGATATCGTAGTCAACGCCGCTGCGCTCAAACAAGTGCCGACCTGCGAATATTTCCCGGTGCAGGCACTAGCCACCAACTGTCTAGGCGCGATGAACATCGTACGCGCCATCGAGGAAAATAGCTACCCGGTTCACACCGTCATCGGTATCAGCACCGACAAAGCCTGCAAGCCGGTCAACGTGATGGGCATGACCAAGTCCCTACAGGAACGGATTTTTATATCGGCCAACGTGCTCAATCCGAAAACGCGCTTTATCTGCGTGCGTTACGGCAACGTGCTGGCTTCTCGCGGTTCGGTGATCCCGCTGTTCCACGACCAGATAAAGGCCGGCGGCCCGGTGACGCTAACGGTGCCGGAAATGACCCGTTTCCTGCTGACGCTGGACCAGGCCGTCGATACCGTGTTCACCGCGCTGAAGGAAGCCAAACGCGGCGAAACCTATGTGCCGAATGCCCCCGCCGCCACCGTCGAAAACATCGCCAAGGCGCTGATCGGCAAACGCTCAGTAAAAACCAAGATTACCGGCATTCGCCCCGGTGAAAAAATGCATGAAATCATGGTTTCCGACGAGGAAGCGCATCA
>VFLF01000820.1 GCA_009885185.1 Nitrosomonadales bacterium
ACATCGACGCAATCGGTATACTTACACTTGATGCAGGTTTCGGTCACTACGTAGGTCATGGGAGTCCTCGCCTTAATGGCGAACTGATGGCAAAAAAAATAACGAAACGGAAGCCGTCTTGAAATCGCTAAAAACGCCCTTATTTTAACAGAAACAGGCGCTTACCGAATGCGGGCGGCGGTCAACGCACGGACTCGGCGCACCAACTTGGCTTTGCAAAAGCGAAATTTTTGGTTAGCATGGATTCCACCATACCTGTTACCGTGCGACTCCCGTGCATTTATCAGGATCCCCCGGTTTTTCCCCATTCATTTAGAGAGGTTTCAGCGACCATGAGCGAGCATATTCAACACGTTAAGGACGACACTTTTGAGGCCGATGTACTGAAGTCCACCACGCCGGTGCTGCTGGACTACTGGGCCGAGTGGTGTGGCCCATGCAAGATGATCGCGCCGATTCTGGACGAGGTGGCGAAAGATTACGCCGGCAAACTCAAGGTCGCGAAAATCAATATCGACGACAATCAGGCCACGCCGACAAAATTCGGCGTGCGCGGCATCCCCACGCTGATGATCTTCAAGAACGGCGCGGTCGAAGCCACCAAGGTCGGCGCCATGTCCAAGTCGCAACTCAAGGCTTTTATCGACAGCCACATTTGACAGGGTTTGCTGATCGCTATACCCTACCTCTCAGCGCTTGAACCGCGCCCGCTGTAACTTGGGCACCACTACAGGGCACACTTCATTTCCGCGGTTCCGGCGCGGGCGAGGATTCCTTCCCGCCCGCCTCTCTGCATCCCCTTGATTCGATTCGTTTTACGCTGTTTCCGCTTCGTAATTCGCCCCCCCCCTCCCGCAACAACCGATAGCCGTACCCAAAATCCATGCATTTATCCGATCTCAAGAATCTCCCTATTGGCGAACTGGTCGACATGGCCGTCACCAACGAAGTGGAGGGTGCCAACCGGCTGCGAAAACAAGAGCTGATATTCGCCCTGCTGAAAAACCAGGCAAAAAAAGGCGAATCGATTTCCGGCGCCGGCACGCTCGAAGTGCTGCCCGACGG
>VFLF01000224.1 GCA_009885185.1 Nitrosomonadales bacterium
GTCAAGGCCGCCTTGCTCGAGCTGGTGCCCGAAGGTGTCGATGCGTTAGTGGACACCAGCGGCCACATCCCCACCGTGCAGGCGGGCATCGCCGCGCTGGCGCCGCTTGGTCGCTGCGGCTTGATCAGTTCAGCCAAAGGGGCCGAGCTTGCGCTCAGCCCGCTTCACTTGATGACGGGCGGCCGGGTGGTGATGGGCATCCATGTCGGCGACAGCGTCCCCGCAGTCTTTATTCCCCAGTTGCTCGAGTACCACCGCCAGGGCCGCTTCCCCTTCGATCGCCTGCTGCGCTTCTATCCGTTCGAGCGCATCAACGATGCGTTGGAAGACCTTGCCAAAGGCAGGGTGCTCAAGCCGGTGATACGGATGCCGTAGCCGATGAGCGCGGCATGACAACCCCTCGTTACTTACCCAGCTCGTAGTACAGATACGGCCATACCTTCTTGGCCAGGGGCTGGAAAAGCTGAGACCTGAGGGCGAAGTTGATGCGGATGTGCCGCGCATCGGTTGTCCCCGTGTTGAAGTGTTGATGGATCGTCTGCGGACCGGGGACGTGAATCAGGGTTCCGGCTTTCCATTCGGTGCGGACATCCTCCACCACTGAATAGCCTTCTCCTTCGAGCGTATAGAGCAAAGCCTCCATGTGCGCGTGTTTGCCCGAATGCTTGCCGGGGTGGTCATACATGATTCCGGAGATCTCCACTTCCCGGGCCTTGAAACCGCTGTCTTGCCATCTCATCAGACGGACCATTTTGGAACGATGGCCCTTCGTGCCGGGGGTTCTCATCTCTTTGGCCAGTGTCTTGGAGTACTCGTCGGTCTGCTTGCCCCAAGTCTCCGCCATTTTGTCGCCTTCGACCACAGGCGCATCCTTGGCTCGCATGATGATTCTCCCGAGCTCCGCATGAAAGTCTGAATCAGCGACGGGAACGTCGTCGAGGGCGTGCAGGTGGGTCTGCCCCGCCTCTTCGTATTGAAAGACCTTGGCCACTCCGACAAAAATCTCGAACGACAGCGCCATCACCGAAAAATAGCGCGCTGTCTCGGTGCCCAGGTTGAAGTGCTGATGTACAACCCCGAAAGGGATGAAGATACAGCTGTCCTGCTCCCAGTCGTATCGCTTGCCATCGATGACGCTGCAACCCTTGCCCTTGAGGATGTAGATGGCTTCTTCGCCGTGATAATGCTTTCCTGTATTCCACTGGGGCGGAATTTCCCCCAGCATCACGTCCCCGGTGGTGAGGAATCCATTGTCGCGCGAACATACCAGGGCGGCTTTGTAATCCTGCCTGGTGCGTACCCATTCCAGCTCTTCTTCTTGAATGCTGGTTCTCGCGCCAGCGCATCGTTGCTTCCAGTCATCGCTTGCGTTCAACCAGCGATCATAAAAATTTGCCATTCTTCCATCCCAAAAAGTCGGCGAAGCCGGAACCGTTAAACATTTTCATTGCAGCAGCCACTCAGGAACTACGGTGTCACGCACCTGAAATCCGCCAACCGGAGCTTTCCCACGGCCATTAATTGCGAAGCAGTTTGACCACCTCCTCGAAGGACTTGACCCACTTATCGCCTTGGTCCAATGCAACAGCGGGATCCACCATCTCGGTGCGCAGAGGGCCGAGTGGGGACGGCACCTTGGAATTGGTCGGGACATAATTGAGCGACACAAGCCCGTTCTGTCCTTCGATGGAAACCATGTACTCGTAGAACAGCAACGCTGCATTCGGATGCGGCGCACGAGCCACGACGCCCACCCCACTGGGGCTCGAGACCACCGGATCCAGGACAAACCAATCGATCGGCGCACCGCTTTTCTTCGAGTTGACCGGCATATAGCTATAGTCGGTCAGCGCCAGCGCCACGTCTCCCGCAACAACCAGGTTGTTGAGTACCGAGTGTCCTTTGCGCACGGAAATGCCGTTCTGCTTTACCAGGTCGGAGAAGAACTTGATGCCCTTCTCCTCGCCCATACTGCGCACCACAGTCGAGTACCACTCCGGCACATCCGCCTCGATGCCCAGCTTTCCCTTCCACTTGGGATGCAGCAGGTCCGCGAAAGTTTTCGGGAGATCTTCTTTTTTGACCAGATTGGTGTTGTAGGCCTGCACCCAAACCGCCAGGTACGTCGCCGCCCATCCCCGATGAGGCCGCAGTGCGCCCGGAAGGAGGTCCTTTTGGTAGGGGGAATCGATTGGCTGGAATATTTTCTCCCGATGCAGCGACTCCATCACCAGTCCACTGGAATGGACGGCGTCCACCTCGTAATGTTTGCCCGCACTTTCCTTGACAACGCGGTTCAAGACATTTTCGGAACCGGACCGCCATACCTTCACTTTGATATCGTATTTCTGTTCGAATGGCCCCAACAATGGGGCCAGGTCCTTTTGCGACAGGCTGGTGTAGAGCGTCAGCGTGCCTTCCTTCCTGGCTGCTTCGGCCAGCTTCTGCGACCGGTCCGGTCCCTGATAGGTCCAGAGCGATGTGTCTTGTGCCAGGCAGGGCAATGCCGTTGCCAGTGCGATCAGCACCAGGCCAAAACGGCGAAGGCTGCCCGTCAACAGCGGTTGGGCGAGACTGCTGAAACCAAAAGCGCGCGCGCCATTCCCAGAGAACTGGAAAATGTCGAACCGGTTAACCAGATGCGGATCTTGTTCAATTTGTGCCATGGCCTGCGCCCTTTCCAAAGCTCCAATGAGGAGAAACACGACATTTATTCCCAGTAGATGGCCGCTTCACCGGCCAAGCTTATTTCACCAGTATGTTGATGACCTTGATCTCGGTGTAGCTCAACATTTCTTCCAGGCCTTCCTCGCGTCCGACGCCGCTGTTCTTCAAACCGCCATAGGGGACGCCGCGAAAATGGGTGCCAACGCCGTTGACCCAGACGTAGCCGGCATCGATGCGATGGGCCATGCGCAGGGCGCTGTCGATGTCGCGCGTCCACACCGCCGCGGTCAGCCCGTAATCGACGGCATTGGCCATCGCCACCGCCTCGTCGGGGTCGCGCCAGCGCAAGACCGACAGCACCGGCCCGAAGATCTCCTCGCGGGCGCTGCGCATGGACATGTCGACACCGGCGAACACAGTCGGCTCGATCCAGAACCCGCGTGCAAACTGCTCCCCTTTCGGCCGCCCGCCGCCGGCAACCAGCCGGGCGCCCTCCTCCTGGCCGATACGGATATAGGACATAGTCTTATCGTATTGCGCGCGTGAATTCATCGGCCCCATCGTCGCCGCGGGATCCAGCGGGTGGCCGACCTTGATGCGGCGGATGCGGGCCAGCACGCGTTCGAGCATCTCGTCGTGGATCGACTCGTGCACCAGCAGGCGGCTGGTCGAGCCGCAGGATTGTCCCGACCAGCCGAAATTCATGCCCTGGACGGCCGCCTCCACCGCCCTGTCGAGATCGGCGTCGGCGAAAACCACCATCGGGTTCTTGCCGCCAAGTTCGAGCGTGACATGCTTGATCGAGGTTTCCGCCGCCGCCCGCTGAATCGCCATGCCCGCGGCGGCCGAGCCGATGAAGGCGATGCGTTTGACCCGCGGGTGCCGCACCAGGGCCTCGCCGGTGTCGCGGCCGCCGGTCACGATGTTCGCGACGCCGGGCGGCAGCAGTTGCGCGCACAGTTCGCCCAGCATGCCGGCCGACAGCGGGCTTTGTTCCGATGGTTTGATGACGATGGAGTTGCCGGCGATCAGGGCCGGCGCCAGTCTCGCGGCGGCAAAGCCGATCGGATGATTGAAGGGAATGATGCGCCCGACGATGCCGTAAGGAACGCGCTGGGTGAAGTGCAGGTTGGGTGTCGTACCGGGAATGGTCTCGCCCTTCATTTCGTAGGCCAGGCCGCAAAAAAACTGCATGCGCTCCACCGCCGTGGCTACATCCTTGCGCATCGGTCCAATGGTGTTGCCCGTATCGCGGGTCTCGATCTGGGCAAATTCCTCGGCCGGTGCGCTGATGCCGTCCGCCAGTTTGCGGATGTATTCGACCCGCTGCGCTACCGGCAATGCAGCCCAGGCGGGTTGGGCACGCCCGGCCGCGGCGACGGCTGCGGCCATGTCGGCGGCGCTGCCCGCCGGTACCCTTCCCAGGGGCGTCTCGTCGGCGGGATCGATGGTTTCCAGCCAGCCGCCGTCCAGGCTTTCGACCAGTTGCCCGTCGATCAGCATGCGCGCGGTGGTATACCGCTTTTCGTTGTCCATGTCCAAACCCTTCTCCTTGCGCAATATCGAGCGCGATCAGTCGACGATTTTCGCCGTCTCGATGACGGTCTTCCATCGGGCGCTATCGCTTTGAAGCAGCGCGGCCAGTTGCTTGGGGCCCTCCGGGCGTGAGTTTGGGACAACCTCCTGCCGCAGCAAGTCCTGTTGGAAGTCCTGCGTATTCAATATCGCCGTGATGTCGGCACTGAGTTTGTCGACGATGCCAGGTGGCGTGTTCCTGGGCACGAAAACGCCGATCCAGCTGGCGGCCTGCACGCCTTCGATATTGCTCTCGCTGAAGGTAGGCACATCCGGTGTTGTTGGCGAGCGTTGGTCGCCGGCCGTTGCCAGCACCCGGAGCTTGTTGCCCTTGATCAGCGGCATGACCGCGTTGAGGGGGAAGAATCCCATTTGCACCCGCCCCCCCGCCATGTCGGTCACCGCGCCGGCAGTGGATTTGTACGCGATGTGGACGATGTCGGTCCCAGAGATCTGTTTGAACAGCTCGGTGTAGAGATGATGCGGCGTACGCACGCCAGGTGTCGCATAGTTCAGCTTGCCCGGCTGGCTCCTGGCCAGCGCGATCAGGTCCTGAACCGACTTGACCGGCAATGCCGGGTCCACGATCAGCGCGGTGACCGTGGTCCCCATGAGAGCCACGGGTTTGAGGTCATGGGTGCTCCAGTTCCTATCCTTGTGCACAGGACTGATCATGCTGATGGTGTTGGTGACGACCAGGATCGTCTGGCCGTCGGCCGGTGCGCGAGCCACCGCGCCCATCCCGATGGTGCCGCTGGCACCGACCTTGTTGTCGACCACCACCGGCTGGTTCCATTTCGCAGTCAGCCGTTGCGACAGCGCTCGCGCAACAATGTCGGAAGAGGTGCTGGGTGAGGTTGGAACGATCAGCGTCACGGGCCCCGCAGGGTAAGGCTGGGCGTGAGCCGCCAACGCGCAGGCCGCCACTGCGAGCCAAACGCAAAGCCGCTTTGAATCTATGCGCACCGTGGTCTCCTTTTCTCAACCCGCATGAAGATAATCAACACCCGCAGCGGCGCCTATTGGTAGATCTTGACCTGCACGCAATGATCCAGCGCGCAGGAGATCAGGTCGACATGGTCAATGTCGGTGGGCAAGAGGCCGTTGAAGTTGACCCCCTTGCCGCGCGCGACCGGCATGCCCGGCGACCAGTGACCGAAATGCCCGCCCACTCCCACCGCTTCAGGATGGATGCAATGGGTCAGCTTGACGGTGGCCCTCACTTTTTGCACCGGCGACTCCAGCCATACGCTATCGCCGTGGCTGATGCCCTTCGCCTTTCCGACCGACTCGTTGAGCAGGATACTGTAGGCGTTGGTCTGTCCGCAAAGTTCGTCGAGCCAGGGATTTTCATTGTTATAGCTGCCGTACATGTACGGAAACTTGTAGTGCACGGCGATCAGGTCGTACTCGCCCTTCTGCAAGGCTTCATAGGAGGGACATGGCATCCACTCGGACAACGGCTGGTAGTCCGACGAGAGATCCCAATCCAGGTTCATGCTATCGAGCACGACCTTGAGCTCCGCGCCGCGGTCGAGGAAGTGCTCCAGGTAGATCGGCACCCTGGCCTTGATGTACGGACCGATATACGACTCCTCGACGTCTCTCGGGTGAAGCAGGACGCCGTGCTCCTGGAACCAGGCCAAGCCGCGGTCCTCGCCAAACCAGGCGCGCGTCGTCTTGTCGATGACCTCGGGCATGGGATAGCGCTGGCCGGGTTTCAGCGCATGCTCGCCCGTCAGTTTGAAGGCATGGTTCAGGATCCGGTACACCCCGCCGAGAATGCCAAGGCGATCAGCGATCTCCTGAACGATTTCCTGCGGCTGCCTCATACCCGGCGGCATATCGACCGCAGGCTGGCGCACCTGCCAGTAAAAATCGTCCTGGCCGGAAGGACCCAACGTGGAGGCTCCCGTGCCGGGAATGAAATCGTACCGTTCCAGATATGTCGGAAACGGCAGCACGATGTCGTCGAAATGAGTCGTCTCGTTGATTTCGATCGCAAAGCCGACGATGAATTTCAGCGACTGATAGAGCTTTTCGACCTTCTTGACGTCGCCGAAAGAGCCGAATAGAGAGTTGACCGGCACGTGCAGCATCATTTCGAGTCCGCCCGACAAGCCGAAAGTTGAGGCGTTCTCGGCGGCGATGGGCAGCATGTTCTGGTAATGCGAAGCGCAGGGAAAAAGCTCGCCGATGTCGGCGCGCACCGGCTTGGTGGGAGTCGAACCCGGGAAAGCGCTGGGATGCGGCATCGGGAAGATCTGGCCGCCGTGCTCCAGCATGCCGTCGATGCCCCCTTCGGGCAACCAGTCGTGCGGATACTTGCCGACGGCACCCGTGCTCAGGATGCCCCCGGGCACGTTGACCGAGCCCACCACGATGTTCAGCATCTTGAGCGCCCAGCATTGATGGAAACCGTGCTTGTGCCCTTGCGTGCCCTTGGCCCAGTCCACGCAGACGGGCCGGTAGGGAAGCTCGACCCCGTCGATGGTGATGGTCTGGCCGATGCACGCCGCCTCGCCGAACTCGCGCCCGATGCGGCGCACGGTCGCGGCGGGAATGGTGGAGATCTTCTCGGTGGTTTCCGGCGGGTATTTGGCGACGTGCTCGCGCAGCAGCTCGAAGCTGGGGCGGCCTTGCCTGCCCTGAGCTTCATATGAGCCGGTGATCATCGGGTCCTTCAGGCCTGGATCATCGTGGGTCTTGATCTTGCCGTCCGCGGCATCGCAGACCAGGGGCTTTTTGCTTTCCGCGTCGCGAACGTAGCGCCCGTCGGCACCGACCAGGTAGGGCGCATTGGTCTTGTGCTTGAGAAACTCCCGGTCGTAAATGCCCACCTCGTTGAGCAACACATGCATCAGGCTGAGCGCCAGGGCCATGTCGGTGCCGGGTCGAATGGGAATCCATTCGTTGGCCTTGCTCGCCGCGTAGCCCCCCACCGGATCGACGACCACCAGCTTCATGCCGCGCGCCCGGGCGTCCGCCATGTCGCGCAATTGATGGTTGAAGGAGCCGCGCGAAGCAAAGCCGAACTGGGTGCCCACCAGGATGCAATAGTTGGCGTAGTGCAGGTCGGGCTGTTGATGAAAGCCCCCGCCGGAGAAGAATTCCACGGGGTGCACCACTTTGCCGCAGGTGGGCGAAGCGGCGACGTTGACCTGATTGGTACCGAATGCGCTGCCCAGCGCGGAAAACCAGAACCTGCCGTCGCCCACCACGTCCCAAGCCTGGATCCAGAGCTTTTTGGGCGTGTCGCGGATACGCTCGAATTGGGCGACCACGGTGTCCAGCGCCTCCTCCCACGAGATTTCCTTCCAGCCCGGGTCTTCATTGACACCCTTCTTCGGGTTGGTCCGTTTAAGCGGCACCTTGACCCGATTCGGGTTGTAAAGGTTCATGAAGCCGGCCTTGCCTTTGGCGCACATGTTGCCCCGGTTCTGAGAACTGTCCGGATTGCCTTCGATGTTCACCACCACCCCGTCTTCCACCGTCACCCGTATGCCGCAGCCGACGTAGCACATGCCACACGACGTATTGACCACTTTCGAGCGCAAGTTTGCCTGCGTCATTTCCACGGTTAACCTCCTTCAATGATGGGCAGCATGATCACTTCGACCTCGCTATTGCCCAGTTTTGCAGCCAGGCCGCCGAGACCATTGATGTTCTCGCCATCGACCAATACCAGCATGGTGGGGTGCAGCTTGGGACCCCTGAAGACCCGACTGGTAAAGACTTCGCCGAAGGTTGCGGACAAGGATTCAAACAACTGTCGGACCGTGGCTCCCTGCGGCAAAACGACGTGGAGACCGCGCTGCCCGATGATCGAGGGCAGGTCTCCCATGAACACCACCTGCACGGCCAGGGTGAGCTGCTCTGTGAGCGGTGCCGGCGCGGGCGCGGGCGCATCCTGGTCATCCTGCCGGCCTGCCAGCGCTTTCAAGTGATGCCAAATCTTCGCTATGGCCCAGCGTGGTTTGCCCCCGGCACTTTGGTCTGTGCCTGGTGCCAGGCTGTGCTTTTCGCTGCCCGCGCCATGCGACTCATGAAATCGCCTCTTGGTATGCTCGATCGCA
>VFLF01000801.1 GCA_009885185.1 Nitrosomonadales bacterium
ATCGACCACATAAGTCAAACCCGAACTGCCTTCGGTCAGATACGGTGTGTCGATCTGCGAGATATTACCCAGGCACACTACCTTGGTGCCGGGACCGGCGCGCGTGATCAAGGTTTTCATCTGCTTGGGCGTCAGATTCTGCGCTTCGTCGATGATCAGGAACTTGTTGATGAAGGTGCGCCCGCGCATGAAGTTCAGCGACTTCACCTTGATGCGCGAGCGGATCAAGTCGCGCGTTGCGGCACGGCCCCACTCTCCGGCGGAGTCGTCGGTTTTGTTAAGAACATCGAGATTGTCTTCGAGCGCGCCCATCCACGGATTCATTTTTTCTTCTTCGGTGCCGGGCAAAAAGCCGATGTCTTCGCCCACCGGCACCGTCACGCGGGTCATGATGATCTCAGTGTAGAGCTTGGATTCCAGCGTCTGCATCAAGCCGGCCGCCAGCGTCAGCAGCGTCTTGCCGGTGCCGGCCTGGCCCAGCAGGGTGACAAAATCGATGTCCGGGTTCATCAGGAGATTCAGCGCGAAATTCTGCTCGCGGTTGCGCGCGGCAATACCCCACACGTTGTTGCGGGCGTGGGCGTAATCCTTCAGCGTTTGCAATATCGCCGTCTTGCCGCTGACTTCGATGACTTTGGCCTGGAACGGCTTGTCGTCCTTGTCGTTCCTGTCACCTTCAAGGTAAACCATTTCGTTGACCAGCAGGCTGCCGCACAACGGGCCATGCACGCGGTAATAGGTGTGGCCCGACTGCTGCCACGATTCCATGTTCTTGCCGTGCGTTTCCCAAAAGCCCGCGGGCAGCGCGCGCGTGCCGGTGTACACAAGATCGGTGTCTTCCAGCACCTTGTCGTTGAAATAATCCTCGGCGGCGAAGCCCAGCGCGTGCGCCTTGATGCGCATGTTGATGTCCTTGGACACCAGGATCACCTGGCGCTGGGCATGCTTTTCCTGCAAGTGCTTGACCACGCCGATGATCTGGTTGTCGGCCTTGCCGCCAGGCAGGCTCAGCGGCAAGTTGCCATCGATGGCTTCGGTTTGCAGAAACAAACGTCCGTTAGCATTCTTGTCGCCATGCGTGGACAACAGAATGCCTTCGGTGATATTCGCCGAGACGTGGCTTAACAGTTCGTCCAGATAGCGACTGGCCTGGCGCGCATTGCGCGAGACTTCGGACATGCCTTTCTTGTGATCGTCGAGCTCTTCCAGCGTCGCCATCGGGATGAAGAGATCGTGTTCCTCGAAGCGGAACAGGCAGGTGGGGTCGTGCATCAGCACGTTTGTGTCGAGCACAAATAACTTGGGCGGTTTGCCGCTGGCGTGCAGGCGAGTGACGTTGGCGTTGCCGGTTGCTGCCGCCGGTGTGCCTGGTGACGCAGGTTTACGCTGGATCATGAGTTTCCCCGAGGTGAATAGGAAATATCCAAGTTATTGTTTTTAAACAGTTTTTATGAATTCCAGCACCTCCTGTGCATGCCCCGGCACTTTCACGCCGCGCCATTCGCGGCGAACCACGCCTTTGGCATCGATCACGAACGTGCTGCGTTCGATGCCGCGCACTTTTTTACCGTACATGTTTTTCATTTTGATGACGTCGAACGCCTTGCAGGCGATTTCGTCGGCGTCGGACAGCAGATCGAACGGGAAGCTCATTTTGGCCCTGAAATTGTCGTGCGACTTGAGGCTGTCGCGCGAGACGCCGTAGATGGCATAGCCGAGCTTCTTAAACTGGGGATGCAGTTCGCGAAACTGCAAACCTTCGTTGGTGCAGCCGGGGGTGCTGTCTTTGGGGTAGAAGTACAGAACGCAGGCGTGGCCGGCGTTTTGTGTGTTGAAGGTCTTGCCGCCGGTGGCGGGCAATTCAAACTCGGGTACTGGCTGGTCGATCATTCGTGTTGCGGCGTGTTAAGCGTGATCAAAGTAAACGTGCCGCTTTGTTGCGATGGCTTAATGTTGATCCAACTCTGCCTGTCATGCAAGTACGTCTCGTGGCCCGGCGCTATCGCTCTGTAATCAAAGAGAAATTTTTTTCATATACGCTCTTGCCAGCGCCGCGAACGCCGCACCATCGGCTGCCGCGACGCACAGCCTTGGTGCGCGATCCAGCGACGCATAATGCTTGACGATGGCGCGGGTGTAGCTGGGATCATAGTGTTTCACCAATAATTCCTCGGTGAGTGCATCCCACGCGCCGCCGTGTGCCATGCCGGTCCAGCGCTGGATAACATCGCGTCCGTGCAGGCTGGCGAGGCATTCGAGTTGCGTATTCAGCAAGGCGGCGTCGCCGAGAAAATGCGCGTATTCCTCCATTAGCAGCGTCACGCGCGTGGCGATGTCGGCTTCGAGTACCACGGTTTCACTGGCCCACATCGCCGCAATCAGCGCATCGGGTACGCGCAGCACGCCGATTTTTTTACTTTCGGCTTCGACGTACACCGGGCGTGAACGGTCAAAGCCGTGCAAGGCTTGCCACACGCGGCTTTCAAACAGTTTTTGTGGCGGCTGCGGCGCATCGGGCAGGTTGCCCAGCACCGAGCCGCGATGCGCAGCCAGCGCCTCAAGATCGAGCACCTGCGCGCCCTCGGCATCCAGCGCGCGCAAAAAGCGGCTTTTGCCGGTGCCCGTCATGCCGCACACCACGCGCCAGGTGAACTGCGCGGGCAGCACGGCAAGATCGTCGATCACCGCGCGGCGATAGGCCTTGTAGCCGCCCTCCAGCCGTGCGGTACGCCAGCCGATTTGCGTGAACACATGCGCCAGCGCGCCGCTGCGTCCGCCGCCGCGCCAGCAATACACCAGCGGGCGCCATTCGCGCGGCTTATCCTGAAAACGCTCGCGCAGATGGCGCGCGATGTTCTCGCTGACCCGCGCGGCGCCGATTTTCTTGGCGTCGAACGACGACACCTGCTTGTAAATCGTGCCGACCTCGGCGCGCTGCGCGTCGTCGAGTACCGGGCAGTTGATCGCGCCGGGGATGTGATCCTCGGCGAACTCGGATTCCGAGCGCACGTCGATAATCTCGTCAAAGCCGGCCAGTTGTGCTACGGTTACATCGACTGCGGCGCGCGTGCGTGCCAGCGGAATTTCCCGCGCTGTTTCATTAGCTGTTTTCATCGACCCCTAGTTTACGTGAAATCATGAATAAACCTTTAGAAACAGACGCCATCAAATTGACCCACCTGTCGCACGGCGGCGGGTGAGGCTGCAAAATCACGCCGGCGTTGCTGAGCGAAATTCTTTCCAAGTCACCGATGACCGGCAGTTTTCCGAACCTGCTGGTGGGCAATGCGTCGGCGGACGATGCCGCCGTCTACAAAATCAACGATACGCAGGCCATCGTTGCCACCACCGATTTTTTCATGCCCATCGTCGATGA
>VFLF01000159.1 GCA_009885185.1 Nitrosomonadales bacterium
AAAACCGCGCGAGCGTCCGGAGATCGCGATCATCTCCAACGTGGTCGAAAATGGCATGGCCATCGGCGGGCTGGGCGATGGCGAGGCGGTGTGGCATTCCGACAGTTCGTTTAACCCGCTACCGCCGAGTCTGAGCATCCTGCATTCCATCGAACTGCCGCCATCGGGCGGGGACACCGGCTTTGCCAATATGTATCTTGCGTTGGAAACGATGCCCGCATCCTTACGCGCGCGCATCGCTGGAAAAACCATTAAAAACGATCTGCGGTATACCTCGGCAGGGCAACTACGCCCCGGCTACACTGGCAAGGAGGATATCCGCACCGCGCCCGGCCCCAGCCACCCGATGATCCGCAAACACGAAGAAAGCGGCCACCATGCGCTTTACCTTGGACGGCGGCCCCATGCTTACGTCAACGGAATAACACTCAATGAATCCGAAGCGCTGCTCAATGAAGTCTGGGCGCACGCCACACAACCACAATTCACTTGGAGCCATCAGTGGAGGCTCGGTGACGTACTCATCTGGGATAACCGCTGCGCCATGCACCGGCGCGATGCATTCGATCCGACGTCGCGGCGTATCATGCACCGGACGCAATGCAAGGGTGCGACTATGATTGCGACGACAGCAGATGATCCTGCCCGGCTCAAGCCGCATCCGCGCGCGGCATAATTGGAAATAACCTGAACCTCAAACCACCACCCACCGAATAACACCCGCTGCAAAGGAGTACCCCTTGTACGACGATCCGATTAAACACGCCACGCTGGACGACGCTTCCGCCAACACCGCCGGTTCGCGCCGCTACCCCCGCGTGATCGATGCACACATGCACTGGTACCCGCAGGCGTTTGTTGACCTGATGATTAAAAAAGGCCCCGCCAACGGAGTCACCATGGGCGAGGACGCGAAAGGCAACCCGGTGGTGTTGTCGGTGCCGGACGGAACGCAGACGTCGGTCATGCGCAAGACCATGACCAATCTCGACGACATCATCAAGGATATGCAAAAGCGCAAGTGCGACACCTATGCGCTGTCAATGACCAATCCGCTGATGTACTGGGCGCCGCCGGCGTTTGGCCTGGAACTCGCCGCCGCGCACAACGATGCCTGCGTGGAAGCGCACCAAAAATACCCCGATAAATTCTATGGCTGCATCATTCTGCCGATGCAGGATGTGAAACTCGCCGCGCAGGAGCTGGAGCGCATGGCCAAACAGCCGTGCATGCGCGCAGTGTTCATTGCAGAGCACATCCTCGGCAAGAATCTGCACGAAAAAGAATTCTGGCCGATTTATGAACGCGCCGAAGCGCTGGGTCTTCCGCTGTTTCTCACCAACTTGTACCCGTCCGGCGCAGATCGCATGAAGGACTTCTTCATGATTAACACGCTCGGCAATCCGCAGGAGGCCGGCTATGCCGCCATGAGTCTGGTGTGCGGCGGCGTGCTAGACGCCTTTCCCAAGCTGGAAGTGTTTCTCCCGCACGCGGGCGGCACCTTCCCGTGGCTGATCGGCCGGCTGGACCTTGCGCGGCATGTGAGCAAGGAACTCGCCCACATGACCAAGCCGACTTACGATTACCTGCGGCGCTTCCACTATGACCTGATCACGCACGACGCACGCATCATGCGCAACCTGATCGATCTGGTGGGCGTGGATCGCATTGTCGCCGGCACGGATTTTCCGCAAGGCATGTCGGTCAAGCAGCCGGTGGATTTCGTCGAATCGATACCCGGCCTGACGCACCGCGAACGGGAAATGATACTTTGCGACAATCCGGCGAGACTGTTGAAGATTGCCTCCACCCTCGGTCGATAAATCGGCCTCGGTTGAAGCAAAGCCGTGCAACGCGGCTTTGCGACCGTGCCTCACGGTGCCGCTACGCCGGTAACGGAATAGTCGCCGTGAGCCCCATACACGGGACTCCGCCATATTTAGCTTGGCGTCGCGGTTCATATTGTGGTAAAAACACGCTCCTTTTTGCATTGCTCGCCGAACCCTAGGCCGTAGGTAGAGCAAGAACCAGACATTAATCGAGGAATCCCTGATGACGCAGCAACCCACTACACTTTTCGTTCTGCCTGCGGCACTCGCCGTGCTGGCCGCCCTGCCCTTGTCCGCGCTGGCGCAAAATCCGCCGGCGGCGGCTTTCCCGACCAAGCCGGTGCGCATGCTGGTCGGCTTTGCGCCCGGCGGCGGCACCGATACGGCCGCGCGCGCCATCGGCGCGAAACTCGCCGAGCGCCTGGGCCAGACCGTGGTGATCGATAATCGCCCCGGCGCGGCAGGCAATATCGCAACGGAACTCACGGTCACCGCGGTGCCCGACGGCCACACGCTGCTGCTCGGTTCGATAGCGTCGTTTTCGATCAACCCCAGTCTCTACAAGAAATTGCCGTTTGATCCGCTGAAAGACCTCGCTCCGCTCACGCGCGTCGCGGATTCCACCAATATTCTGGTCACCCACCCTTCCGCCAACGCCAAGACCGTGAAGGAACTGATTGCACAGGCAAAATCGCGCACACTCAACGCCGGGTCATCCGGCATTGGCGGCGCCGGTCATCTGGCGATTGAACTGTTTAACATTCAGACCGGCGTGAAAATGACCCACGTGCCGTACAAAGGCGGCGGGCCGGCCATCATTGATTTGCTGGCGGGCAATATCCACTTGATCTTCGCTACGGCGGCGAGCGCGGTGCAGCATGTCAAAGCAGGCAAGATTAACGCGTTGGGCGTCACCACACTGAAGCGCTGGGCGTTCATGCCGGAGATCCCGACCATCGCCGAAGCCGGTGTTGCCGGATTTGAAGCCAATAACTGGTACGGCTACATGTTGCCGCTGAAAACGCCACAACCCATCGTGGCTCGGCTCAACAAGGAAATTACTTCGATACTGGTGCTCCCGGATGTCAAAGACTTTCTGTTCCGTCAGGGCATGGATGTCGCGCCCGGCACGCCGGAAGAATTCGCGAAGTACATCAAGTCCGAGTCGGAGAAATGGGAAAAAGTCATCAAGGTCGCCGGGTTGTATCGATCGAACTAATGCGCTACGCCATCCTTGCCGCAGCGCTGTATGCTGCAACCACACAGGCGGCCGAATGGTCGCCGACGAAATCCATACGCTTTATCGTCGGCTTTCCCCCCGGCGGCGCGACTGATCTGGTCGGACGCATACTGCAACCGAAATTAAGCAGCGCGCTGGGGAAGCAACTCATCATCGATAACCGGCCCGGGGCGAACGGTTTGATCTCGATGGAGATACTGAAGAACGCAGAGCCCGACGGCCATACCGTTGGCCTTAGCCACATTGGCACTTTCATCATCAGCCCGGCAATACAAAAGGTGCCATTTGACACGCGCACCGATTTTACGCCCATCGGACTGATGGTTTCGCTGCAAAACATCATCGTCACACATCCGGGTGTCGCCGCGAAAAACCTCAATGAATATATTGCATTGGCCAAAACCAAGGCTGGTGCTTTGCAATACGCGACATCCGGCGTCGGCAGTCCGGGGCATCTTGCCGCATCGTTATTTGAATCGATGACCGGCGTCCAGTTGACACATGTGCCCTACAAAGGCGGCGGCCCTGCGATAACCGATCTGCTGGGCGGTCATGTGCCCTCGGGTTTTTCGGTGATATCCACCGTCGTACCGCTGGTGCAGTCGGGCAAGCTGCGCGGTATCGCCGTCACCAGCACGCGCCGCGC
>VFLF01000015.1 GCA_009885185.1 Nitrosomonadales bacterium
GCATGTTCCAGTTTCCATCTACTTGGTCAACGGCATCAAACTGCAGGGGCAGGTGGAGTCGTTCGATCAATATGTCGTGCTGCTCAAGAATACAGTCACCCAGATGGTCTACAAGCACGCAATCTCCACCGTGGTGCCTGCGCGCGCGGTGACCATTTCCTCCGACGAGGGCGAATAGCCGCCTGATGTTGTTCGCGTCGTTGCTCACGAATGTTTGACCGCCCCGGTCGAGACAAAAGCGCTGGCGGTACCGGTGCAGTGCTGGTTGCACTGGATTTCGGCGATGACGACTACGCTGAAAGCCTCGCGGAAATCCAGTTGCTGGTATCCAGCGCGGGCGTTAGCGTCAAAAGTGTCGTGCAAGGCAAGCGCGACCGGCCCGATCCGGCCTTTTACGCAGGCAAGGGCAAGGTTGATCAGATCGCCGAGACTGTTGCTGAGAATGATGCGCAACTTGTTATTTTTAATCATGAATTATCCCCGGTGCAGGAGCGCAATCTGGAAAAGCGCCTGGGTTGCCGGGTCATCGACCGTACCAGCCTGATTCTCGACATTTTCGCGCAGCGCGCCCGCAGTCACGAAGGCAAGCTGCAAGTGGAACTGGCGCAACTCGATCATCTGGCCACGCGGCTGGTGCGCGGCTGGACTCACCTGGAACGGCAAAAGGGCGGCATCGGCATGCGCGGCCCCGGCGAAACGCAGCTCGAAACCGACCGGCGCCTGCTGGGCAAACGCGTCAAGGTGCTCAAGGAAAAACTCATCAAGGTGGAAGCGCAGCGCGCGGTGCAGCGCCGTTCGCGCAATCGCGCCCATGTGCTGTCGGTGTCGCTGGTGGGTTATACCAATGCCGGCAAATCCACCTTGTTTAACAGCCTGACACGAGCCGGCGTGTATGCCGCCGATCAGTTGTTCGCTACGCTGGATACCACCACCCGCAAACTGCACACCAGCGCCAATGCTGGCGTGGTGTTGTCCGACACCGTTGGGTTTATCCGGCGCCTGCCGCACACCCTGGTGGCGGCTTTTCGCGCCACGCTGGAAGAGACGGTACATGCCGATTTGCTGCTGCACGTGGTGGATGCCAGCAGCGCTGATCGCGATGCCCAGATTGCCGCCGTCAATACGGTGCTGAAGGAGATTGGCGCCGACGCCATTCCGCAACTGCTGGTCTATAACAAGATCGATTTGACGGCGTATTCCCCGCGAGTTGAAAACGACGAATGTGGTAACATTACGCGGGCTTGGATTAGTGCACAAAAAGGGCAAGGTCTTGATTTATTGAGGAATGCGCTGGGACAGATAGCCGAGACTGCTTACGGCGCCGATCTCATTAATGCCACGCATGCTGCCGTGGCTTGATCTTTTCAATGGTTCAAGGATCGTCTCAATCGTAGTTATCTCGTAGTCATCGTATCTCCGACCGCGTTTTGAGTTTCACCAACATCCGGAAACGTTTTCCATGGCAGGATTAGTGCAATCGCTGGGTTTATCCGTGCGCCACGGCGTGGCCCGCATGCTCAATGCGTTGATGTCGCTCAACGATCCGCAATGGGGCAAGCGCCCCGGCGGCGGCAATCAGGGGCCGCCTGATCTTGACGAAGTTTGGCGCAACTTCCAGAAAAAATTCGGCGGACTGTTCGGTGATCGCGGCAAACGCGGTGATCCGCCCGGCGGTGATTCCGGCACACCCATCGGGCCCAAGCACCTCGGCGGCGGCGCGATCATTCTGGTCGTGATCATTGTCGGCATGTGGGTTGCCAGCGGGATTTACATCGTGAATGAAGGTCAGAATGGCGTGGTACTGCGATTCGGAAAGTACTCGGAAGTCACCGGGCCCGGGTTGCGCTGGCACATACCGTATCCGATCGAGTCGCGGCAGATCGTCAATGTGTCGCAGGTGCGCAGCGTTGAGGTAGGCTATCGCAACAACGTCAAGAGCAAGGTGCTCAAGGAGTCGCTGATGCTGACCGACGACGAGAACATCGTCGATGTGCAGTTCGCGGTGCAATGGGTGGTGAAAAGCCCCAAGGATTACGTCTTCGAGAACCGCTCGCCTGACGATACCGTGCTGCAGGCGGCGGAAACGGCGATACGCGAAGTGGTGGGCAAGAGCACCATGGATCATGTCGTGCAACAGGGCCGCGCCGATGTGCAGGCCAAGGTGCATAAGCTGATGCAGACCATCCTTGATCGTTACAAAACAGGCATTGAAGTGCAGAAACTTAACATGCAAAACGCGCAGCCGCCGGAAAAGGTACAGGCCGCGTTCGAGGACGCGGTAAAAGCGGGACAGGACCGCGAGCGGCAGAAGAACGAAGGCCAAGCGTACGCGAACGATATTTTGCCCAAAGCCAAAGGTATGGCGTCGCGTCTGTTGCAGGAGGCCGAAGGTCATCGGCAGCGCGTCGAGCAGGAAGCGATTGGTGACGCCGAGCGCTTTAATCAGGTGGTTGTCGAGTACAAGAAAGCGCCGCAGGTGACGCGTGACCGTCTGCACTTGGACGCCATGCAGCAGATCATGGCCAACACCACCAAGATCGTGGTTGAAAAAGGCGGCAATAATTTGCTTTATCTTCCGCTGGACAAGCTCATGCAAATGAGCGGCGCTTCGGAACCGGCCGCACCGGCCGCCGCCGCGGGTGCGGCGCAACCCGCGCCGGCCGCCGACTCGGCGGCTGCGCGCAGCCGCGATGCCTTCCGCACACGTGAACGGGAGGCCCGGCCATGAACAAGACAATGATCGGAGTACTCTACGGCGCGGTGGGCGTGCTGATCGTGGTGTTCATGTCGATGTTCATCGTGGATCAACGCAAGAATGCCATCGTGTTCCGTTTCGGCGAAGTGGTGAGCATCAAGAAGGAGCCGGGGCTGTATTTCAAGGTGCCTTTTTTGGATAATGTGCGTGAATTCGACGTGCGTATTCTTACCATTGATACGCCGGAGCCGCAGCTTTTCCTCACCTCGGAAAAGAAAAACGTGCAGGTGGATTTGTTTATCAAATGGCGCATTTCCGATGTGCGGCAGTACTACGTAAGTATTGTCGGCGGCACCGGCGGCACTGGTGAATCGCAGGCGCAGACGCGCTTGTTGCAGACCATCAACGAAGGTCTGCGCGCGGAGTTCGGTCGGCGCACGGTGCATGACGTGGTGTCGGGCGAACGCGACAAGATCATGGATTTGATGCGCAAGCGGGCCAGCGAGGACGCCAGCAAGATCGGCATCGAGGTGCTTGATGTCAGACTAAAGCGCGTTGATCTGCCCGAAGGCGTGACCGAGTCCGTGTATCAGCGTATGGTGGCCGAACGCACGCGCGTGGCCAATGAGTTGCGTTCAACCGGCTCCGCCGAATCCGAGAAATTACGCGCCGAAGCCGACAAGACGCGGGCGGTAATACTCGCGGAGGCGTATCGCGAAGCGCAGAAGATCAAGGGCGAGGGCGATGCCAAGGCGACCGCCATTTACGCCAAAGCCTATGAACAGAGTCCGGAGTTTTACAATTTTTACCGCAGCCTCGATGTCTACAAGGCAGGTTTCAAGAGCAAGAGCGATGTGCTCGTGCTGGACCCCAACTCCGATTTTTTCAGGTATTTCAAATCCGGCGGACGGGCCGGCAAGTAGCGCTGGAATTTCCCCACGGCGCCTTTCGGGTTTGAGCACGGCCCACGACGTTCGCCATCTGCCCACATGAGCCAACAACTGCTGCTCACCGCGGTTGCCCTGATGCTGGTGTTCGAGGGCCTATTGCCGTTTCTCGCGCCGGGTCTGTGGCGCGAAACTTTTCGCCGGCTGACGGAGATGAGCGACGGGCAAATCCGCTTCATCGGTCTCACCTCGATGCTGATCGGTCTGCTGTTGTTGTATTTTGTCAAATTCTGATACACGTCATGCGCACCTGGTTATTGCCTGAATACGTCGAAGATATCCTGCCCGCGGAAGCCGTGCGCATCGAACGGCTGCGCCGCGCGATACTGGATTTGTTTGCGGTGCATGGCTATCAACTGGTGATGCCGCCGCTGCTGGAATACGTGGATTCGCTGCTCACCGGCACCGGACATGATCTGGATTTACGCACCTTCAAGCTGGTTGACCAGTTGTCGGGACGCATGCTCGGCGTGCGCGCCGACATTACGCCGCAGGTAGCGCGTATCGACGCGCACCTGCTCAACCGGCGCGGCATCACCCGGCTTTGCTACGCAGGCAGCGTGTTGCATACGCTGCCCTCGGACATGAACCGCACGCGCGAGCCGTTGCAGATAGGCGCGGAGATTTACGGCCACCGGGGCGTCGAGAGCGACATCGAAGTGCAACGCCTGATGATGCAGGCGATGGCGGCCTCCGGTATCACCGAGGCGCATTTCGACCTCGGGCATGTCGCGGTGTTTCGTGCGCTGGTGCGGCGCGCGAAAATCGCCCCGGCGCAGGAGTCGGATTTGTTTCACGCCATGCAACTGAAGGACGTGCCGGCGTTGCGTGCGCTGACCCGGAAACTCGAGCGCACCACGCGCGAGGCGATGGCGGCATTGCCCGATTTGTATGGCGGGCGTGAGGTGCTGGCCACGGCAGGCAAACGCCTGCCCGCTTATCCCGAGATTCGCGCCGCGCTGAAAGACTTGAAACGTTTGTCGGATGCATTGGCTGACGAGGCGAAAATACGTTTCGATCTGGCGGAGTTGCGCGGTTATCACTATCACAGCGGTGTCGTGTTCGCGGCGTACGCGCAAGGCTGGAGCAACGCGCTGGC
>VFLF01000246.1 GCA_009885185.1 Nitrosomonadales bacterium
CTCGACACCGCCAGCGCCTTCACACGGCCCGCTTTCAATTGCGTGTGCGCGGTGACCGGCGACAAAAACGAAATCTGCGTTTCCGACGACAACAGCGCGGTCAAAGCCAGCCCAGCGCTCTTGTACGGCACGTGCAGCACGTTCACGCCTGCGATGCGATTAAACAGCTCGCCCGCGAGATGACTCATCGAACCGTTGCCCGCCGAGGCGTAACTTAAACCCTGCTTTTGTTTGATGAAAGCAATCAATTCTTTCGTGTTGGAAACCGGTATCGACGGATGCGTCACCAGCACCACCACGCCGGTGGTCATGCGCGACACCGGCGCGAAATCGCGCACCGGGTCATAGGGCAAATCCTTGTACAACGCCACCGCGCTCACCATCGGCCCGGCGTGGCCCATCACCATGTTGTAGCCGTCCGGCGCGGCCTTCGCCACCACGTCGGCGGCAAGCGTGCCGCCAGCACCCGAGCGGCTGTCCACCACCACCGGCTGATTCCATTTTTCATTGAGCTTCTGCCCGATATAACGCGACAAATAATCCGCCGTGCTACCGACGCCGCCACCCATGATGCGTATCGGGCGATTGGGGAAGTCTTTCGCCTCTTGCGCTTGAGTGTTACTCACTGCAAGCAGAACAGCCATACAAACTACGGTTTTCATGCGTCTCCTCGCTGCCTTATCCGATTCCGAGTTCAAACCCTTCCCTCACCCCAACCCTCTCCCGGAGGGAGAGGGAGCTTTTCACCCTTCTCCCTCCGGGAGAAGGGCCGGGGATGAGGGAGGTAGTTGAACTTGCTTCTACTGCGTCTTATACCCCGATTCCTTCACCACCCGCGCCCACTTGATCGCCTCGCTTTTCACATACGCGCCGAATTCCTCCGGCGAGGTGGGCGCGACTTCCGCGCCCTGCCCCAGCAGCGTCGCCTTGACCTGCGGCGAGTTCAACGCATCGGCGACTTCTTTATTCAGCCGCGTGATCAAATGCTTGGGCGTACCAGCCGGCGCAAACAAACCAAACCATGCGTTCGAATCCAGATCAGGATAACCCGCTTCGACCGAACTCGGCACCTCCGGCGAGCCGGAAAAACGCGTCTTTCGCACCACCACCAGCGGTTTGAGCCGTCCGGCCTTGACATGCGGCTGCGCGGTGGCGGTGGACAAAAACGATGAATGCACTTCACCTGCGATATTTGCCGTCACCGCAAAACCCGCGCCCTTGTACGGGATATGCGTCATGCGCGCCTTGGTCACCAGATTGAATAATTCACCGGTGAGATGCCCGCTGGTGCCCGCGCCCGGCGAACCGAAATTAATCTTGCCGCCCTGCGCCTGCGAATAGGCGATGAAATCCTTCAGGTTGTTCGCCGCAATCGACGGATGCACCACGAACACCACCGCCACATTCACCAGATTCGATATCGGCTCGAAGTCCTTGATCGGATCGTAGCCCAGTCCCTTATGCAGCACCTGCGCACTGGCGTGTGTGCCGACATGGCCGACAATCAGCGTGTAGCCGTCAGGCGCCGCGCGCGCGCCGATTTCAACACCGATGATACCGCCCGCGCACGGCCGGTTATCCACCACAGCCTGCTGCCCCCAACGCTCGGTGAGTTTTTGCGCGACAAAGCGCGCGGCGAGGTCCGACGTGCTGCCCGGCGAGCCGGTAATCACGCGAATGGGGCGATTGGGATAATTGTCCTTCGGCTGCGCCCAAGCCATGCCAGCGAACAACAACACGACCGCGCCACACAGAATGTTTTTCACTCGTTCACCCGTTCACACGTTCACACGTTCACGAACTAATTAACCTTCGCCCCAGAAGCAATAATCACCGGCGCGAACTTCTTCACCTCGGAACGGATAAACGCATCAAACGCTTCCGGCGTGGTGGGCTTGGGCGTTGCGCCCTGCGTCAGCATGCGCTCTTTCATTTCCGCCGCGTTCAGGATGCGCACCACTTCCTTGTTCACCGCATTCACCACCGGGCGCGGTGTTTTGGCGGCGACCAGCAGGCCGTACCATTGATCGTATTCAAAACCCGGCAGGCCCGCTTCGGCAATGGTGGGCACGTCGGGGAACAGCGGCGAGCGGGTTGCCGTGGACACCGCCAGCGCCAGCACGCGCCCGGCCTTGACCTGCCCCATCGCCACCAGGATCGGCGCGAAGTTGAACTGCACATTGCCGCCGATCACGTTGTTCAGGGCATCGGGCGCGCCCTTGTACGGCACGTGCGTGGCCTGCATGCCCGCCGCAAGCCGGAACATTTCACCGTTGATCTGCGTGCCGCTGCCGATGCCCGCCGAGCTGAAGTTCATCGTGCCGGCCTTGGCTTTTGCCAGCGCGATCAATTCCTTCACCGTCTTCGGCCCGAGGTTCGGCGCCACCACCAGCAGATTGGGCACGCTCGCCACCTGCGACACGCCAGCGAAATCCTTGATCGTGTCGTAAGGCAGTTTGGAGAACAGCGTGGCGTTGCCGGCATGCCCGGTCGACACCATCATCATGGTGTGGCCGTCCGCGTTGGCTTCCAGCACGTATTGCGAAGCGATGGTGCCGCCGGCGCTGGGGCGATTATCCACCACCACCTGCTGGCTCCAGCTTTTGAAAAACTCTTCGCCGATCCAACGCGCGAGGATGTCGGTCTGGCTGCCGGCGGCAAAAGGCACCAGCATGCGAATATTCTTGGTTGGAAATTTTTCTTGTGCGTGAACCGCCTGCGTCGCACCTATTGTGGCAAATGCGGCCAGTGCACAGGCCGCGGAAATCAGTTTAAGGTTTGTCATGCGTAATCCTCCGTCCGTCGTTATGGCTGTTTCAGCCCGGCATCGGTGACGATTTTGCGGAAACGCACAAAATCGGCCTTCAATGTTTCCGTCAGTTGTTCCGGCGTGCTCGGCGCGGGCGTCGCCCCCTGACGCGTGATGCGTTCGCGCGTGTCGGCGTCCTGCAGCACCGCGGCAATGTCGCGATTCAGTTGCGTCACGATGTTGCGCGGCATGCCGGCAGGCCCGGCAATGCCGAACCAGGTGTCGAGTTGCGCGGCGGGCAGGCCCGATTCGCTCATGGTCGGCGCCTCGGGTGCGCTGGATACGCGCGCCGCCGAGGTCACCGCCAGCGCGCGCAAGCGACCGTCACGCACATGCGGAAGCACCGCGGTGATCGGCGACACGTAAAAATGCACGCGCACGGCGAACATCTCCGTCAGCGCTTCGGAAAAAATCTTGAACGGAATATGCACGGCGTCGAGTCCCGCCGCCGATACGAACAGCGCGCCGCCCAGATGCGACAGGCTGCCGATGCCCGCCGAGCCGAAATTGAGCGCGCCGGGTTTGGCCTTGGCCAGCGCGACCAGATCCTTCACCGTTTTGGCCTGAAACCCCGCGGGCACCACCAGCATATTGGGCAGCGTCGCCACCTGCGAAATCGCGGTGTAATCCTCCACC
>VFLF01000397.1 GCA_009885185.1 Nitrosomonadales bacterium
AGACACACGCAAGATGCACGTGGCGATCGACGTGACGCTGATGGACGGCACGGTGGTCAGCCGCACCTGCCGCAAGCCGCCGGGCACATGGGGCGAGCCGATACCTGCTGATTTGCATCGCGCAAAAATTCATGATTGCCTCGCCGTGCGGCTGACGGAGCCGAAGCTCTCGCAGGCGATAGAAATGCTCGATCACCTGGAAAGACTGGCGTCGCCGGATGTCGCGGACTTGTGCGCGATACTGGCGTGCAAAACTGAATAGGGTATGGCGCTGAGCCTGCGAAGCCCAACACCAGCGCACAAGACAAGGCAAGGACAGCGAAGGTAGGATGGGTACTGGCCAATGGCCGTAACCCATCACAAACACGGTAACGCACCGTCAAGCGAAATAAGGAACACGATATGCCCAAGGCAGCAATAGCAAGCGGAGAAATTCACTACGAGGACGCAGGCCAAGGAGAGCCGGTCATTTTTGTCAGCGGGTTGAACGGTGTGGGGCGCTATTGGACGCCGCAGGTTGCCGTGTTTGCCAAACATTTTCGCGTCGTTACGTACGATCAGCGCGGCACCGGCGGCAGTGATCGCATCCAGCGCGAATTCTCCGTCGATCAAATGGCTGAAGAGCTGATCGGCCTGATGGATGCGCTGAAGATCGAACGCGCGCACCTGGTCGGCATGTCCACCGGCGGCGCGATTGGGCAAACCATCGCGATTGAACATCCTGAGCGTTTGATGAAACTCGCGCTGTGCAGCACCTGGACGCATTGCGATCCGTGGTTCCGGCGCTTGTTTCACGCGCGGCGCGACATGTATTTGCAGGCCGGCCCTGATTTGCATTCGCAGTTTCATCCGCTGTTTTTATATTCGCCCGATTACGTCAACGCGCACGATGCCGAGATTGAAGCCGAGCGCGCACGCGCGCCGACAAAATCGTCACCGGTGGAAGTGTCGGTGGGGCGCATCAATGCGCTGCTTAAATTCGACCGCCGCGCGGGTTTGCCCAACATCAAAGCCGAAACGCTGGTGATGGGCAGCGACAGCGATTTCATCACGCCGAGTTATTTTTCCGCGGCGCTGGCGCGCGCCATTCCCGGCGCGAAGCTCATCATGAGCCAAGGCGGCGGACATTCGTTTACCACCACGCGCGCCGAACAATTTAACCGGGACTTGATGGCGTTCCTCTTGGGCGGTAAATGAAAAAATCAATAAAAACAATTAGTTACGTAATATTTTCGCTGGCGATGGGAGTGGCGGTGAGCAGTCACGCCGCCTCCGGCGAAGCGGTCTACAAAACCACCTGCAACGTCTGCCACGACAGCGGAGCGGGCAATGCGCCGCGCGTCACGCATCGCGCAGACTGGGAGCCGCGTTGGCAACGCGGCCGCGCGGCCATGTACGAGGGCGGCATCAAGGGCGTGCCGAATTCCGCGATGGGGCCCAAGGGCGGCTTTGCCAACCTGACCGACGACGAAGTGAAAGCCGCCGTCGATTACATCCTCGCGCGCACGGGTTATCAGGATAGTCTGGTGATTAAGACCGCCCCGGTTGTCGCGCCGGTGGCCGCGGTGACTGGCGTATCGACGCCGCAAACCAGCAGTGCGCCGGTTGCCGACCCGGTGTTGCTGCGGCAAATCGCCGAAGCCCTGCGCAAGGAATTTGCACCCGGCGCACTCATCGAAAGTGTAGACGGCAAACTGCTGGTGCGCGGCATCAACATTCGCGTCAGCGTACGCGACAGCGTGGTGATGCTCGAAGGTACGCCGGAAAAGCCCGAAGTGGTGGCTAGGGCCGAGCAGATCGCCAAATCCTTCCGCAGCGTGCAGCGAGTCGATAACCGGCTGGTGTCCGCGGGAATGCTGGACTTCGACTGATGAACTCGATCAAACTGGTGGTGTGTGACATGGCGGGCACCACCGTCAAGGACAGCGGCGAAGTCGCGCGCGCCTTTGCAGCCGCGCTCGCCGATCACGGCATTGAAGCGTCCGCCGCGCAAATCAGCGCCGTGCGCGGTGCCTCCAAGCGTGCAGCTATTGCCACCCTGATAGCGCCGAAGTACGGCAACAATGCCGCGCGCGTGGAGGCGGTGTATGCGGCTTTCAAAACCCACTTGCAGCGCGTGTTCACCCGCGAGGCCCAGCCCGTGGCGGGCGCGGTGGAAACCTTCACGTGGCTGCGCGAGCGAAGCATCAAACTGGTACTTAACACCGGTTTTGACCGCGACATCACCACGCTATTGATCGATGCCTTGGGCTGGCAATGCGTTGCGGATGCGGTGATCTGCAACGACGATGTTCCGCAGGGCCGTCCCGCGCCCTACATGATTTTTCGCGCGATGGAAGTGACGGGTATCGCCAACGTGCACCACGTGCTCAACGTCGGCGACACGGTGTCGGATTTACAGGCCGCGCACAACGCGGGGGTGGCGGTAAGCGTGGGCGTGTTGTCGGGCGCGCATACGCGCGAGCAGCTCACTCAGGAGCCGCATCATTGTCTGATCGATAGTGTGGCTAAGTTGCCGGGTTTGTGGGCGTAGCCGGCGACACGGCTAATACGCGCGAGCATCCAGCCAGCGTTCCACCCCCAGCAAATCTGTCACGGTAGCGGGTGCGTCCGCACCGCCACCCATTACTGCCTCCCACGGTGCATTCACGCGGTTGATCCACAGCACCTGCAAACCGGCATCACGCGCGCCGCGCACATCAAGCGCGATGTCGTCCCCCACGTGCAGCACTTCCTCCGGTTCGCACGCGAGCGCGCGACACGCGATATGAAACAACGCCGCGTCGGGCTTGCTCACGCCGTGCGCATGGGCGGAAATCGCTGCCTTGAAATAGTGTCCAATGCCCACGCGCGCGACATCGGCGTTGCCGTTGGTGAGCGAGGCCAGCGGCAGGCGTCGCGACAGGCGCGCGAGGCTGTCGGGTACATCGGGGTAGAGATCCACTTCATTGCGCGCGGTCATAAAGACCTCGAGCACGCGTTCGATTTGTTCATGCGCGGGTGCGCCGGACACGCCTGCCTGCTCAAAGGCGGCGTGCATGGCCATGCGCCGCAGGCGAAGAAAATCGTGATGCAGCTCGGGATGTTGCCGGTAGATGGAAAATCGCAGTTCGCGCAGTTGCTCAATGGGCCACATCGCGGCCACCGCGGGCGCGTGCTGCGCCAGCCACGCATGCGCGCGCTGTTCGGCGCGGGTGAGCGTGGGCGCGGACGGCCACAGGGTGTCGTCGAGATCAAAGGTGATGGCGCGGATTCTTGGCATGGCGCGCATTGTACGCCGCCGCGCTGCCGCCATTGGGTCTTGACCGCCTTGCGCTACCTGCTTAACCTGCGTGGCTCGATACGGAGAGCAAGGCAGAATGAGATTGAACAACAGGGTGCAAAGTCGGTGGCTGCGCATGGGTTATTTGCTGACGGCGATGCTATGTGGCGCGGCGCCCACAGCGGCGCAGGATTACCCGACGAGACCGGTGCGCATCATCGCGCCGTTCGCCGCGGGCGGTGGCGCGGATCTGGCGGCGCGGCGGCTGGCGGAACGCCTGAACAACCGCTGGAAGCAGCCGGTGGTGGTGCATAACATCGCGGGCGGTGCCGGTAACTCGGCGGCGCAAGCGGTGGCGGCGAGCGAGCGTAACGGCTACACGCTGTTTTTTGCCTCGCTGCCGATTCTGGTGACCAACCCGCTGCTGTATGCGAAGCTGCCGTTCAACCCGGAACGCGATTTCGCGCCGGTGATACTGGTGAGCGACACGCCGCATATTCTGCTGGTGAATGCCGCGTTTCGCGCCACGAAGTTATCCGAACTGATCACGCACGCAAAGGCGCAGCCGGGCAAGGTGAATTTCGGCTCGGGCGGGCAGGGCACCTCGCTGCATCTGGCCGGAGAGTTGTTCAAGACCGTGGCGGGCATCGATATCGTGCATATCCCCTACAAGGGCGCCGCGCCCGCCATCACGGCCATGCTCGGCGACGAGATTCAAATGCTGTTCGATAACGGCGCTTCCGCCATGGGGCACATACGCGGCGGGCGCGTGCGCGGCCTCGGCATCGCCAGCAAAACGCGCGCGGTGGCGCTGCCGGAGGTGCCGACGTTTGACGAAGGCGGCATTGCGAATTTTTATTCCGGCGTGCCGCACGGCGTGTTCGTGGTGGCCGGCACGCCGGCGCATATCATTGCGATCATCAACCGCGACATCAACGCGATATTTCAGGAGCCCGAATACCGCAAAATCGCGGTGCAGTCTGGCATCAATATCGCGGGCGGCGATCCGTCGCAGTTGACCGCGTATCTCGTCGGTGAAAAAAAGAAATGGCAGCCGCTGATACAAAGTCAGGGCATCAAGGCGTTTTGAAATGCTGCGCATGGTTATATAAATATTGTTTAAAAACAAATACTTATGTTTACTTCGATGATATAGGGAGCGTGACATGACAAGCAACGGCATGACGCGGCTTTTCGCGGGCGCGGGTTACTCGGTGCTGCGCACCGGCACCAAAGTGATCGGCGGTTTGTACCGGCGTTATCCGCAGGACGCAGGCGGCGGTGCGTGGGAATTCCTTACCAAAGGCCTGCCGGAAAA
>VFLF01000809.1 GCA_009885185.1 Nitrosomonadales bacterium
AATAATTTGGCCTCCACGGTCAAGGCATACTGCATGGGGCTGTCCAATCAGAATGGGTTTTTTGATTTGCATATGGCGGATCTTCGGATTGGCGGTTCAAACCATGCGGTCGGTGATGCGCTTAATTTTGCTTACAGGCCCTTACAGGCTAAATTTACACAGGGCTGTATAGCGAGTAGGTTGGACGATCTGGTTAAAACGAACGCGGTTCCGGTACCTACGCATATCAAAATAGATGTGGATGGCTTTGAGCCCAGAGTCATCGAAGGGGCAAGAGAAACGCTCATGGATAGACGGGTCGCCTCATTGCTGATCGAAACCAATCAGAATTTGCAGGATCATTGTGAAATGGTAAAAGAGTTGAACGCCATGGGTTTTTTACACGATCCTGCGCAAGTGCAGCGCGCCGAGCGTAAATCGGGGGTTTTTAAAGGAGTTGCGGAATATGTCTTCAAGCGCTGAGCTACATTTATCTTACAAGGTAGGTAACGCGCCTGTCTCGATGTTTCCATTCCCGCATTTTTTTGTGCAGGATGTTTTTCCTAAGGATTTCTATGATCAGTTACAGGAAAACTTGCCTGATCCGCAAGCTATGTTGCCGATTGAGCAAGTGCGTCCGGTGAAAGGCTACAAAGAGCGATTCGTCATGGAGTTAGGCGGAGAGCAAATGGCGAAACTACCTGAAAATAAGCGCCAGTTCTGGGGCGGTGTTGATGATTGGTTGGTAGGTGGGCGCTTCGGGAAGCTGGTCTTTAGCAAGTTTGAACACTTTATAGAGGAGCGATACAAGGGCGAGCCGCCGCCCCAGTTTTACGACGAATCGCTATTGGTGCAGGACATTACCAATTACAAACTGGGCCCGCATACCGATGCCCAGCGCAAGGTGATTACGTTGCTCTTCTATTTGCCGAAAGACAACGCCCAACAGCATTTAGGCACTTCGATCTACGTACCCAAAGACCCGAATTTCACTTGCGTCGGTGGCCCACACTACCCTCGAGACGGGTTTGAGCGGCTTTATTCGATGCCATTTTTGCCGAATTCGCTTTTTTGCTTTCTCAAAACCTACAACTCTTTCCACGGGGTAGAGCCGGTCGGGGATCCCGACACCCGTCGCTGGCTGTTACTGTATGACATCTACGCCAGAGAGGCGGCAAGTGAGCAGCCGCAGGCGGCGGCCCCGTCAGGAGTGAAGTTTTCATTTTAGCGGCGGCGAGTTCCTCATACGCTACAGCCGTTAACACATGATCCCCATTTTCATAGGATACGATCCGCGCGAAGCCGTTGCCTTCAGTGTGCTGGCATGCAGCATCCATGCGCGCGCCACTCAACCGGTGTCTACCGCTCCGCTGATGCTGAGCCAGCTGAAGGGCGTGTTGACCCGCGAGCGGCACGCCTTGCAAAGCACGGATTTCTCCTTTTCGCGTTTTCTGACGCCTTACCTGTCGGGCTATGCGGGCTGGTCGGTGTTCATGGATTGCGACATGCTGATGCTGGATGACATTGCCAGTCTGTGGGCGCGGCGCGACGACCGTTATGCGGTGATGGTGGTCAAGCATGAGCATGTGCCCAAGGAGACCACCAAGTTCCTAGGCGAACCACAGACCAAATACGAAAAGAAAAACTGGTCGAGTGTCATGTTGTTCAACAATGCGAAATGCAAGGCGTTGACGCCGGAGTACGTCAATACCGCGTCGGGATTGGAGCTGCATCAGTTCAAGTGGTTGGGTGACGACGGTTTAATCGGCGCACTGCCCAGCCGCTGGAATCATTTGGTCGGTTACGACGCGCCCCGCGCAGACGCAGCACTGGTGCATTACACGCTGGGCGGGCCGTACTTCTCCGAGTATGCGAACTGCGAATATGCGCCCGAGTGGTGTGGTGAGCGCGACGCCATGCTCAGCACCATTACTGCCGTAGACGGCAAAAAAACTTAGACAAAACAAGCATCTAGCCATAGAATCGGACGCAGCCCGCGCGGCCTCATGGTGGGGCCGGCGAGTTATGTGCGCATCGCGCCTGCCGCTATGGAATCGGATCGCAACACCACCACCGACGTTCACGACTCGCTCGAGCGGGTAACGGACTATCTCCGCGAGCATGATGCGCTTGTGGAGTTGGCCGTCGATGCGTCCGGCGAGCCGCGCCCCACGCCTGAAAATACGGCCCGTCGCCAGGTGATCCTCGAGGATCTGCGGCGCCTGCTCGATCCGCTGCACCCGGCGGATGTCGCTTACATCCTCGAAGCGCTGCCGCTGACGCAGCGCCTGGTGGTGTGGGATCTGGTCAAGGCCGATCGCGACGGCGA
>VFLF01000034.1 GCA_009885185.1 Nitrosomonadales bacterium
AAGTAACCAAAAGAAGGCGGCCCCCGGTTCGCCGGCCCTTCGGGCTTCCCTGCGCTACTCGACACGCCGGGCGGCTGCGGAACTCGCCCTCGCGATACCCCCGCGAGGACTCAGACAGTCCTCGCCGACTTCCCCCGGCGCGTCTGCGTTGCTCGGCGGCTCTCAGGGGGGTGAACTTCGCACTCCTGCGCGGATGCGTGCCGTGTCATTCCTTCTTGTCGCACCCCGAACTTCAACACCCCGGTAATGCGCTCCGCACCCACGCTCGTATTGGCTGCTGTTGTTGCCGTCATCAGCCTTTTCATCGCGCTGTTGTTCGGCTCGGTATCGCTCACGCCGGCGCAAATCCTGCAAACTATTTTCAACGCCACACCGAGTATTGAACACGACATCCTCTGGCAACTCCGCGCGCCGCGCGCGCTGGCCGCCTTCGCCTGCGGTGGATTACTGGCGCTGGGCGGTGTGTTGTTGCAGGCGTTGCTGCGCAATGCGCTGGCGGATTCTTACATTCTCGGTGTGTCGGGCGGCGCTTCTCTGGGGGCGCTGGGAGCGATCACCTTGGGCGCGGGGTTGGCGGTGACGAATGCGGCTGCGCTGGTGGGCGCGATTGCCGCGATTGCGATTGTGTTTGGCGTCACCTTTCGCGGCGGGCAGTGGAATATTTACCGGCTGCTGCTCTCGGGCGTGGTGCTGTCGGCGGGGTTTGCGGCCGCTACGAGTTTGATTTTGGTGATGGCGCCCAGCGCGCAGATGAAGGGCATGTTGTTCTGGCTGATGGGCGATTTGTCGTATGCGGAAAGTCCGCTGGCGGCTTGCGTATTGTTGTTCGTGCTGACACTGGGCGCGGTGGCATTGGCGTCGCGGCTGGATATTCTGGGGCTGGGGGACGCCAAGGCGCGCTCGCTTGGGGTTGGCGTCGCGTCGCTGCAACTGATGGTGTTTTTCGGCGCGGCGCTGGCGACCGTGGCGGCGGTGATGCTGGGCGGCGCGATTGGTTTTGTCGGGCTGATGATGCCGCACGCGGTGCGGCTGATGGGGGTGACGCGCCATCGGCTGCTGCTGCCGGTGTCGGTGCTGGCGGGCGGCAGTTTTCTCACGCTGGCGGATACCTGCGCGCGCGCGCTGTGGGCGCCGCAGCAGTTGCCGGTGGGTATTTTCACCGCGCTGATCGGCGTGCCGTGCATGCTTTATTTATTGACGAGGCGCGTGCAATGAACGCAACGACAGCGCTTGCCTGCAATGGAGTCACGCTGGCGGTGGCGGGGCGCACCTTGTGCAGCGGCCTCACGTTCGCGGTGAAGCCGGGCGAAGTGTGGGGCGTGCTCGGCCCCAACGGCAGCGGCAAAACCACGCTGCTCAATACGCTCGCGGGGCTTGCGCCGCCGGCGCATGGACACGTGACGGTGGACGGCGAACCGCTGGCGGCGATGCGCGATGCCGCGCGGGCCAACGCCATCGGCGTGTTGTTGCAGCACGAGGAAAGCGAATTCTGGGGCACGGCGCTGGAATACGTGACGATGGGGCGTTTTGCACAGGCATCGGCGTGGCTGGGCTGGCATGCAGACGATGAGGTGTTTGCGCGCGCGGTGTTGCAGCGCATGGGATTGGCGGATTTTGCCGCGCGGCGCTACGCCACGCTGTCGGGCGGCGAGCGCCAACGCGTACGCATGGCGCAATTGCTGACGCAGGCGCCGCGTTACCTGTTGCTGGACGAGCCTTTGCAGCATCTCGATTTGCGGCATCAAGTTCAGATGCTCGATTTGCTGGCCGCCTTGGCGCGCGACGAGAAGCACGGTCGCGGCGTGGTCGTGGTGCTGCACGACGTGCTGTGGCCCACGCGGGTATGTACACACGCACTGCTGCTTGATGGCGCGGGCGGCGCGATCGCAGGCGTGGCGCGCGAGGTGTTGACGCAGCCCAACCTTGAAGCGCTGTTCGGCTGCGCCCTGCAACCCGCCAGTGAAAACGCGGCGGCGGGCTTTGTGCCTGCGGGCACGGGCGGGTTTCTGCCCCGCGCTATAATCCCCGCCTCATGATAAAAAAACTGATCGGCCGGGTTTTTTCCGGAAAGATGTTCGGCGGGCGCGGCAAATCTGACGCGCAGGTGGTTCCGTTCAAGGTGCACGGCGTGGCGCGCGGCCAGCTCAGCGCGTGCGCGCTGAGCGTCACCGATACTTTGCAGGCGAAGGGATATGCCGCGTTCGTGGTCGGCGGCGCGGTGCGCGACTTGCTGCTCAAACGCGAGCCGAAAGATTTTGACGTGGCGACCAATGCCACGCCGGAGGAGGTGCGCGGATTGTTTCGCCGCTCGCGCATTATCGGGCGACGTTTTCAGATCGTGCACGTGATGTGCGGGCGCGAGACGGTGGAAGTCTCGACGTTTCGCGCCGCGCACGATACTCAGGAAACCGAGGGCAGTGACGGCGGAGCGCGCGAGCAAAGGGACGGCAAAGGCAAAACCGACGAACACGGGCGCATCCTGCGTGACAACGTGTTCGGCAATCAGCAGCAGGATGCCACGCGCCGCGATCTGACCATCAACGCGCTGTTCTACGATCCGTCAACGCAGGAAGTGCATGATTACCATGGCGGCGTTGCCGACCTGAAGAAAAAGCGTCTGCGCCTGATCGGCGATCCGGTGCAGCGTTACCGCGAAGACCCGGTGCGCATGCTGCGCGCGGTGCGTTTTGCGGCGGCGCTGGATTTCGAGATCGACCCCGCCACGCGCAAACCCATCAACGAACTGGCCGACCTGCTGCAAAACGTGCCGCCGGCGCGGCTGTTCGACGAAATGTTAAAGCTGTTGCTCTCGGGTCATGCGGTCGAGACGGTGAAGCGGCTGCGCAAGGAGGGCCTGCATCACGGCCTGTTACCGCTGCTGGATGTGATTCTGGAGCAGCCGCTGGGCGAGCGCTTTGTGATGCTGGCGCTGAAAAATACCGACCTGCGCATCCGCGCCGACAAGGGCGTGTCGCCGGCGTTTTTGTTTGCCACGCTGCTGTGGCATGAGGTGCTGGCGGCGTGGAAATCCATTGAAAAAGGCGGCGTGCCGACGATACCGGCGCTGTACAAGGCGATGGATCAGGTGATGCAGGCGCAGGGCGAAAAGTTGACGATTCCTCGCCGTTTCGGCGGCGACATGAAGGAAATCTGGGCGATGCAGCCGCGCTTTGAGCAGCGTTCCGGGCGCCGGCCCTACCGTTTGCTGGAGCTGCCACGTTTTCGCGCCGGGTATGATTTTCTGCTGCTGCGTTGCGAAAGCGGCGAACTCGATACCGAACTTGGCGAATGGTGGACGCGGTTTCAGGACGCCAACGAAAACGTGCGCGAAACCATGTTGAAGGCCGACAGCGGCCCGGCCAAGAAACGCCGGCGACGCAGGAAACCCAGGGCCGATGGCGCAGCCGCTGTTGCGGATGCTTGAGCATTTTCTTGGAAACCGCTTACATAGCGCTCGGCAGTAATCTCCGGGAGCCGCAATGCCAGTTGCAGGCGGGCTTTGATGCGCTGGCGCGCCTGCCCGGCACGGAACTGATCGCGCGATCTTCGTTGTATCGCAGCGCGCCGGTGGGTTATCTCGATCAGCCGGATTTCGTCAATGCGGTGGTGGCGCTACGCACATCGCTCCAGCCGCGCGCGCTGCTTGATGCGCTGCTGGCCATCGAACGCGAACACGGGCGCGTGCGTGATTTTCCGAACGCGCCGCGCACGCTGGATCTCGACATTGCGCTTTACGGCGAGCAGGTGATACACGAACCGGGATTGACGATTCCGCACCCGCGCATGCATGAGCGCGCGTTTGTGATGGCGCCGTTGGCGGAAATCGCGCCGGATGCCATCGTGCCCGGCCGCGGACCGGTGCCGGTGCGCGTCAGTGAACTGCTGGCGGGCGTGGACGTGCAAAGCGTCAGCGTTGTGAAGGAAGTCGCGGTATGAAACCGCCGGCACTGCCGGAGCGCCTGCGCTACGTGGTGGTCGAGGGCCCCATCGGCGCCGGCAAAACCAGCCTCACGCGCCTGCTGGCCGAGCGCTGCGGCGGGGTTACGCTGCTGGAAGACCCCGGCTCGAATCCGTTTTTGGCGGGCTTTTATCGCGATCCGCGGCACAATGCCCTGCCGGCGCAGTTGTTCTTTTTGTTTCAGCGCGCGAACCAGGTTCGTGATCTGACGCAATCGGATTTGTTTCGCAAGGTCACGTTTGCTGATTTCATGTTCGAAAAAGATCCGTTGTTCGCCAGCCTGACGCTGCGCGATGACGAACTGAAACTGTATCACCAGATTTACGCGCATCTGAAATTGCAGACGCCTGTGCCGGATCTGGTGATCTATTTGCAAGCCACGCCGCAAACGCTGATCGAGCGCGTGGCGCGCCGCGCCGCCACCTACGAGCGCGACATTACCGACGATTATCTGCTGCGTTTGAGCGACGCTTACACACGCTATTTCCACCAATACGACAGCGCGCCGCTGCTGATCGTGAATTCGGATAATTTAAACTTTGTTGATTCCACAGACGATTTTGATTTATTGTTGCAACGCATTTCCGCCATGCGTGGCCCGCGCGAATTCTTCAGTTCCGGGCGCTGAATCGCCTCGTATATCATAAGTATTTGTTTTTATTGGATAAATATCCATGCGACTAACCCTTTCCGCACTGCATAAGATGACGCAGGACGGTGACAAGATCACCATGCTGACCTGCTATGACGCGAGTTTTGCCGCGTTGCTCGAAGCGGCGGGCGTGGAAACGCTGCTGATCGGCGATTCGCTGGGCAACGTGTTGCAGGGGCATGAGACCACATTGCCGGTGACCTTGCGCGACATGGTGTATCACACGGCATGCGTGGCGCGCGGCGCCAAGCGCGCGTTCATCATCGGCGACATGCCGTTCGGCACGTTTCAGTTGGGGCCGTCGGACACCTTCCGCAACGCCGCCGAAATCATGGCGGCCGGCGCGCAGATGGTCAAACTCGAAGGTGGCAGGCCGATGGCGGAAACCGTGGCGTATCTGGTGGATCGCGGCGTGCCGGTGTGCGGGCATTTGGGTCTGACGCCGCAATCGGTGCATCAACTCGGCGGCTACAAGGTGCAGGGCCGCCAGTTGAGCGACGCCGAGCGTCTGATCGAAGACGCTAAGCTGCTCGAAGAGGCCGGGGCGGGCATGCTGGTGCTGGAGGCGATTCCGTCGCCGCTGGCCAAGCAAGTGACCGACGCGCTCACCATTCCCACCATCGGCATCGGCGCGGGCGTGGATTGCTCCGGACAGGTGCTGGTGCTGCATGACATGCTTGACGTGTTCCCCGGCAAAAAAGCCAAGTTCGTGAAGAATTTCATGCAAGGCGCGGGCTCGATACAGGCCGCAGTCGAGCGCTATGTGAAAGAAGTCAAAGCCAAGACGTTTCCCGACCGGGATCATTCCTTTTTATAGGACTTAGGATTGAGGATTCAGGATTGAGTAACCCCACTGCGGTGGGCTCAATACTCAATCCTGAAAACTCAATCCTGAACTACACATGGACATCATCCACTCCGTAGCTGCTCTGCGCGAGCGCCTGCAACGCGAACCGAACAACGTGTTCGTGCCGACCATGGGCAATCTGCACGCCGGGCACATACAGCTCATCAATATCGCCAAGCCGCGCGCGGCGTGTACGGTGGTGAGTATTTTCGTCAACCGGTTGCAGTTCGGCCCGCGCGAGGATTTTGACAAGTATCCGCGCACGCTCACCGCTGATTGCGCCAAGCTCGAAGCCGCCGGTGTCGATGTGGTGTTCGCGCCGGATGAAGGCGAAATTTATCCCGAGCCGCAGGTGTATACCGTCGAGCCGCCGGATATCCAGCACGTGCTAGACGGCGCGGTGCGGCCGGGGCACTTTCGCGGCGTGGCCACCGTGGTGCTGAAACTGTTCAATATGGTGAATCCGCACTCGGCGATTTTCGGTAAAAAAGATTATCAGCAATGTCTGGTGCTGAACAACATGGTGCGGCAACTGGCGCTGCCCATCGAGATTATTCTGGCCGAAACCGTGCGCGCCGAGGACGGCCTCGCACTGTCGTCGCGCAATACCTATTTGGCACCGGAAGAGCGCAAGGAAGCGCCTCGCCTGTATCAACTGTTGCGCCGCGCGCGCGACGAACTGCAAGCCGGCGCGCACGATTATCAGCGCATTGAACTCGATGTGATGGCCGACCTCGCGCATCATGGCTGGAAGCCGGACTACATTGCCGTGCGGCGGCAAAACGATCTGCTGCCGCCGCAAAACGGCGAGCGCGAGCTGGTGGTGCTGGCGGCGGCGCGGCTGGGCAAGACGCGGCTGATTGATAATGTTGAAGTGAATCGCAGTTAGGTATTATGTAAGTATTTTTTTTAAACGATATTTATGGGGTGAGTATGTCCGCCATTGAAACCGGGGAGCAGTTGCGCGCGATGTATCTACCCGCCAAAGAGCGCGCGGTCAAAAAACAACTGTCGCGTCTGGATCAGCACTGCAAAAATTTTTTGATGCACGTGCGCTTTGCCGTGATCTCGACCTGCGATGCCGAGGGCAACATGGATGCGTCACCGCGCGGCGGCGAAGCGGGCTTTATCAAGGCGATAGACGACCACACCGTCATCATCCCCGACTGGAGCGGCAATAACCGGCTCGACACCTTTACCAACATCCTTTCCACCCGACGCATTGGCGCGATTTTTCTGGTGCCGGGCGTCGATGAGGCGCTGCGTATCAATGGCGCGGCGAGTCTGCGCAACGACGAAGCGTTTACCTCGCTGTGCGAAGTGAACGGGCGGTTTCCCAAGTTGGTGGTGCATATCGCGGTGAAAGAGGCGTACCTGCACTGCGCCAAGGCGATCATGCGGGGAGAGTTGTGGATACCCGAGGCCAAAGTCGAACGCCAGGTGCTGCCGACGATGAACGAAATGCTGCGCGATCAAATTGGCCAGACCGAACCCGCCGAGCCGCAGGAAGTGATGCGCGCGCGGCACGCCACGGAGCTTTACTCCACGAAGTAGTTGCCGTTCAAAAGGAGCGCATCATGCAACCGGTGATACATCTAAACTGGCTGGCCATCGCAGCGGCGATGGCGGCGGTGGTGGTGATAGGCTTCCTGTGGTACGGACCGGTTTTCGGCAAGGCATGGATGAAGGAAATCGGCATCGCCGAAGATCACAAGCCCGATCCCAAAGTCCTGCAACGCGGCATGATCCTGATGGTGATCGGCGCGTTCCTGATGGTTTACGTGCTCGCGCACAGCATCGAAGTGTGGCGGCCCTCATCGTGGAAGTTGAGCCCCGACCAGCCGCATGCGACATACGGATTCTTCGGCGCGTTTTTTCCGTGGCTGGGCTTTTACATCCCGCTGCTGTTCAACAGCGTGGCGTGGGAGGGCCGCTCGTGGAAGCTTTTTGGCATCAACGCCGGCTACCACCTGGTATCGCTGCTGGCGGCGGCGATGATTTTATCGTTCTGGCGGTAGCGATCGCGTTGGCGCTGGCGCTGGCGATAACGCCGGCGTCGGCTAGGCAGGCGACAGCACGTGTATCACGCGCCCCGCGAGCATGTCCTTGACCTTCGCGCCATAGGCCGCCATGTGCGGGGCGGCGGCATGCGCCTTGAGCGCCGCGGCATCGCGCCACTTTTCAACAAAAACAAAAGTGTCCGCGCCGAACTTGGTCTGAAAACCGCCCATACCCTCGGCATCGACAGCGAGACTGTATTCGATGCAGCCGTCCTCCGCGCGCACGGCGGGAATGTTGGCCCGGGCGATGGCCAGTACGTTTTCACGCTGGCCGGGTTTCGCGGTGATGATGGCGATGACGTGGATCATGGGGAGGCTCCTGTTAGGTCCGTGGCAAAGGGGTGTCATTAAACGTCATTCGATGGCGGGGTTGCAAGCGTGGAGGGCGCGAGAACATCAGACAGAACACGATACGTCGTTCTACCGCACATTTAACATAACTATATGTTTTTAAATGATATTTATATTAAGGGGATATTGATGCCGAGAGCGTTTTATCGAGTTTATATTGTTCTCAATTATGCTACAATCGTTCTCAAGATGAGATCGGAAACGCTACCGCTGCCGCAAGCGCCTCAACTGGTTGAGGTGTTGTTCGGCGCTTATCGCCGCCGGATTCTGGCACTGCTGCTATCACGCGCCAATGAAAGTTTTCATGTGCGTGAACTGGGGCGGCTCACCGGTGTACCGGCGGGATCGCTGCATCGGGAGCTGAAATTGCTGAGCGATGCGGGGTTGCTGCAACGCGCGGTGGTTGGTAATCAGGTGCGTTATCAACTGGATCGCGCCTGCCCGATACAGCAGGAATTGGCCGGCATCTTTCGCAAAACAGCGGGGTTGGCGGATGTGCTGCGCGAGGCGCTGGCGCCGCTGGCCGGCCAAATTCAGTTGGCGTTTGTTTTTGGTTCCGTGGCGCAAGGCAAAGAGCGTGCGACCAGCGACGTGGATGTCCTGGTGGTTGGCGCGGTTTCATTTGCCGCTGTCGTCTCCGCGCTCAATGCCGCGGGCGAACGCTTGCAGCGCGAGGTGAGTCCGGTGGTCATGACCGCGGCCGCGTTTGCGGCCAAACTCGCGGACAAGGATCGCTTTGTAACGCGAGTCGCATGCGAACCGAAAATCATTTTATTGGGGGACGCCGGTGAGTTTGCAGAATTTGCTGAAAATCGGGCAGCTTAAAGCGCACCTGCCCGACGCCAGCGAAGTGCAGCGCCTCTTGGCCGCCGCCACGCGCAATCTTGCGGATGCGCGCGTGATGACGATTAGTCCGGAAACACGCTTCGATGCCGCATACAAAGCCGTGATGCAGGCCGCGCTGGCGGCGTTGATGGCACACGGCTACCGGCCCGACATCAGCCGGCCAGGGCATCATGCGACAGTGGTGCAGGGACGGGTATTGACCATCGCACTTGCTCCAGCGCGCGTCGCAGTGCTCGATACGCTGCGCCGCAAGCGGAATCTTTCGGATTACACCGGCGACGATATCGACGATTCTTCGGTAGCGCACTGCATTGCCGAGGCCGAGCAATTACTGCAGGACGTCACGGCATGGCTCAACGCGCATCGCACGCAGCTGATGGCGCAGTAGCAGTGATGGGGTGAAACAATGATGGACGAGAGGGGAAGTGTACCGGTGCGGTTACGGAGTAGGCAGTCTGGAAATGTCCCGCCCCTTCTATCTGGAATATCCGCAATTGTTGTCCGGGGGAAATTCCGACGCACCGCGTCGGAATTCAAGCCTATTGGAAAATTCAGAGGCAGTGCGTCGGAAATCCGGGGCAACCGCGATCTCACTGGAAATCCTCCATGCAGCGCGTGGGAGCCAGCACCGCATTGTACGAATAAGGCCTTGATTTCAAATAACTGTAATTCAGGGACTCTTGGGAGATACCATCAAAAATACCATCAGGCCCACTGGCTCGCTGTTTTTACGTGCTCTACAGTGGATATTCTATGGCATTTTTCAAGTGTAAAGTTTAAGTCCGACTGGTCGCTATCGTACGATGGTAGATCAACTTCCAAGCTTGTATCCCATCGCCCGATATCCGCGTCGCCGCCTGTCCCACATTCGCAGCAGTGCCGGATGGCCTGTATCCACAAAATCGATAATGCGCACGTCGGTTTTGGTTGCGTGTTCGCGGTGGAGTCGGCCGGCGTACTGCTGTAGTGTGCCTTTCCATGAAATTGGCATTGCCAGCACCAAGGTGTTCAGCGGTGGATGGTCAAAGCCTTCGCCGACCAGTTTTCCTGTGGCGAGCAAGATGCGTGGCGCATCCGATGGCAAGCTGTCCAGTTCCGTGATTATTTTTGCGCGTTGCTTTTTCGGCATGCGGCCATGCAATACGAACGGCGATGGCACCTTGTCCGTCAGCGCATGCAGGATGGCGTCCAGATGCTCGGTGCGTTCAGTGAGAACCAGTATCTTCCTGCCCTGCTCGAAGGCGCTTTTAATCTGAGCGGCAATCGCTTCTGTTCGTCCAATGTCGTTCGCCAGGTGCCGGAACACATCCTGAATACCGGCCTCCGGGGACAATTCGATGCGCGTGTCGAGCAGTTGTGACACGACTTCAAGGTCCTGCGGCGCGTTAGCGGGCTTTGATGCTGTGTAACGGATAGGTCCGCATTGCATGAAGATTATCGGTTGCTGGCCATCACGGCGAATCGGTGTGGCGGTGAGCCCCAGGACGTATTTCGCCTTTACCTGTTTCAAGATTGCGTCGAAGGACACGGCCCCTACATGGTGGCACTCGTCCACAATGACGTGACCGTAATTTTCGACCAATGGGTTGACGTCACCCTGTCGTGACAGAGATTGCATCACAGCAATGTCAATTTTTCCAGTGGGTTTGGCTTTTCCGCCGCCGACGGTGCCAATCACGCTCTTGCCTACATCAAGGAAAGTTTGCAGACGTTCCAGCCACTGCTTGAGTAATTCGGTGCGGTGCACCAGCACCAGCGTGTTTACGCTACGTCGGGCGATCATTGCGGCGGCGGTTACCGTTTTACCAAACGCAGTCGGCGCACAAAAAACACCGGCATCGTGAGTCAACATCCTGGCCACCGCAGCTTCTTGATCGACACGCAGTGTTCCGGTAAATGTTGCGTCGAGCGGCGAACCCGTGAGTCGCTCGTCGCGCACGTCACAGCGAATGCCGTTCGCCTTCAGTAAATCTTGTGCCGCCTCCAGACACCCGCGCGGTAGAGCGATATGATTTGGAAAGTTTTCAGCGCATCCAATGACCCGGGGTTTGTCCCAGACCGGGAAGCGCATGGCCTGCGCTTTGTAGAATTCAGGGTTCTGAAAGGCGGCGAGGCGAACCAACCGATTAGCCAGCGGCTGCGGCAGTTGCGCCTTCTCAAAATAGATGAGATTGGACATCGTCACCGTGAGCACCTTTGGCAAGAACCCCGGCAGTTTCTTGGATTCGGCTTCGACCCGTTTCCATGGTTCCTTCAGATCCTCTTCATCGATGAAGGTTACATCCAGCGGATGTGTCCCGCCGGTGGCGCGCAAAATGGTCGGCTCAATGTCTTGAGGCGCCATTGGTTGGATAGACGCAAGGTAAGCCCATTGGTCAGGATATCGGTTCAAGTCACTATCCACGAACACACTGCAACCGCGGTCGCGAGGTGCTTTCTGCAAGGGCAAGGCGATCAGATTGCCAAACCCGCCCTTTGGCATCGTGTCCTGATTCGGGAAAAGTCGGTCGTATGACTCGAGTTTTAGTTGTCGGGTTCGGGTGCATGCATGGCTGATGATGGCGGTACCCAGACGGCGGGCATCACGGGCGGGAACACTGCTTGTGAAAAATATCCATGCGTGCGCACCTTTGCCGGAACGGGAAATTTCGAGCGAGACCGGCATTCCCAGTTCATGACACGACCGGGCAAAAGCCCGCGCATCTTCTTTCCATTCCGCTTCGTCGAAATCCGCAGCGAGTAAGTGGCAGGTGTCGTCAGCCAACAATGGATAAACACCGACAGTGCGTTTGCCGGCAAGGTGGTCGTAGATCACCGAATCTGAAAGGGAAATCAACAGTCGCTGGTTACAATCCGAGCACTTGATGCGCGGTTTTTCACAAACACCCGCGCGCCATTCGTTCGCACAGGCTGGTGCGTAACCGGATTTACCAGTTGTTTTGCTTTCCCAACGAATCGGGTACACGTCGGTACGGCCACGGAATAGTCGCCGAAAGAGCGCCACTTTTTCGTCGGTGCTGAACTTTGAGGGTTCTGCCTCCGCCGTATCTGCGGCAGATTCTGCCGGCAAACGCCACTCAATTCCGTGGGCGTCCAGCAATGCGGCAAGCCTGTCATTTTCTAATCGTAACTTAGTCTGGGCGTCTGGGTCGGTCATGGAGGTGGTTCATGGGCTTCGATGCGTTGCATTTGCATTCTACAACTGCCGAGCCGGAACTGCCCTCCACTACATCGAGCTTGGTGTGGAATAGTCAGCCGCGCTATGTCACCGCTGAGAACGACGGTATTTGATAGTAGTCATGCTGCCGTGCTGCAACTTTGGGGCATGTTCATCACCACTTGACCGCCTTCAACTGCGCAAAAATCTCGCAACCGAAAGTCCTGATGCGCTGTTTTTCCATCAGCGAATAGTCAGGAGAGGCGAGGGCCTGCATGATCGTATGCCGCCGGGTATTGAGTTTGCGTATATCCTCGCCGAAAGTCAGCGGGTTATGTCTGAACAAGGTCACAGTGCCGGTGAGTTTTGCCGCACTGAGCTTGTAGACCTGCGTTTCTGTAAATGGCTTTTTGTCCGCCGTCCTGAGCTCCCCAAAATGTTCGTTTAGCCACAGGACAATGCGCGTGCCTGTTATTCTTTCTGAGGTTTTGTGAGCGTGCCCCTGCTTTATGCGGCGATCCGCGTCACCTTCGGCTGGCGGTGCTGCCTTGCAAGCCAGAGGTCATATCCGGCCTGCATTTCCACCCACATCTCTGCACTGGTACCTAGCGCGGCTTCCAGCCTCAGCGCCATCTCGGCGCTAACGCCAGCACGGCCATTAAGCAGGGCAGAGAGGGCCTGACGAGTTACACCCAGCCGCTTGGCTGATTCGGTTACGCCCAAGGTTTCAGGCAGATATTCCCGCAGCAATTCGCCGGGGTGCGCAGGATTGTGCATACGAGACATATTACCTCCTAGTGATAATCCAAATAATCGACCAGTTCAGCGTCTTTGCCATCAAAGCGAAATATCACTCGCCAATTGGCGTTAACGGTGACTGAGTAAAAGCCTTTCATGTCACCACTTAAAGCATGAAAGCGCCAACCAGGTGCATTCATGTCATCCGGCTTTTTCGCGTAATCCAGTACGGTGAGCAGGAGCCGTAACTTTGCTGCATGATGGGCTTGAATTCCGGCTTTTGTTCCGCGACGGTAGAAAGCCTCAAGCCCCTTGTGGCGAAATGACTTAATCATGCTTTATTGTAAAGCGTAAAGCGACGCTTTACAAGAGAGAGGGGATTGTGAATCAGGAGTCTTGTGTTGCCGCTGACCGAAAATTGACCCAGGTACCCCCAAACGGCTTTGGACGCCACTTTTGCAGTTCTCCCTATGAGGAACTGCTACTTATTGGACGTTATTGGATGTCTTGAAATGCGGGTCTGGTGCCGGGAGCCGGAATCGAACCGGCACGCTGTTGCCAGCGCGGGATTTTGAGTCCCGTGCGTCTACCAATTCCGCCATCCCGGCAGGGGAAGCCAACTTGGAGGGCGCGATTATAGCGCCCTCGTCGCAATTGCGCGATATCGGCATTTGCGGGCACGTATAATCCGCGCGATGTTTCTGCAAGATTTCGATTTTGAATTGCCCGCCGAGTTGATCGCGCAGGCGCCAGCGGGCGAGCGCACGGCCAGCCGTTTGCTGCGGCTGGACGGCGTCAGCGGTGCGCTGGCCGACAGCCAATTTGCGCAATTGCCTGATTGTGTGGCGCCGGGTGACGTGATGGTGTTTAACGACACGCGCGTGATCAAGGCGCGGCTTACTGGCGCCAAGGACAGCGGTGGCAAAATCGAGGTGCTGATCGAGCGCGTGCTGGCGGCTGATCGTGCGCTGGCGCAGGTGCGCGCAAGCAAGTCGCCGCGCGCGGGCAGCCGTCTGCTGTTGGCGGGCGGCGTGGTGGCCGCGGTGCTGGGGCGGGAGGGTGAGTTTTTTGAGTTGCGCTTCGAGAATTGCGCGGATATTTTTGCGCTGCTGGAGCGTCATGGTTCGGTGCCGTTGCCGCCTTACATCACGCATGACGCGGGTGCTACGGACGAGGCGCGTTATCAAACCGTTTACGCGCGCGCGCCGGGGGCGGTGGCGGCGCCCACCGCCGGGCTGCACTTTGACGCGGCGATGCTGGAAACACTAAAACAACGGGGTGTGATCGTTGCGCATATCACGCTGCACGTCGGCGCGGGCACGTTTCAGCCGGTGCGTGTAGACAAGGTCGCCGACCATCGCATGCACAGCGAGCGATATAACGTCCCACAGGCGACCGTGGACACGATCGCGACGGCGCGTGCCGCGGGTGGACGCGTGCGGGCCGTGGGTACGACGGCGCTGAGGGCACTGGAAAGCGCGGCCCGCACCGGCGAACTCCGGGCGGGGGGCGG
>VFLF01000350.1 GCA_009885185.1 Nitrosomonadales bacterium
GCCACGTCGGACATGTGTCCCGCCAGCGCCGCGTCCAGTGCCGCATACGCCTCACGCGCCTGATCGGCATCCAACTTCTCGACGCCGGCCTCAACGCGGCCCCACGCAGCCTTGACCCGTGCCCATCCCGCCGCGGATCCCAGCGCCGCGCCCGACTGCGCCTCCAGCGCATCGACAGCGGCAACGGTTTGCTTGATTTCTGCGGCGAGCTTGGCGTGTGCGTCACGCGGGGCGGCACGATGCTTTACTGCGTTTTGCGACAGCGTGCGCAAGGCCGCCGTGTATTGCGCGCCGATGATCGCCTTTTCAGCAGAAGCAATTTCATCGCGCTGCTTTTGCACCAGAAACCAGGTAGTCATCGCCACCGGTACCAGAAAAATCACGCCCAACAGTATCAGTATCTGCAAGTCGGCGAGGCCGCGCTGCCATAGCCGCGGGCCCAATCGCGCGTGCGAACCTTTGCGTAGCCGGTCATCCACGGCTGCTTGCCGCTTGCTATCCCGCGATCTCATTATTTTGTCTCCGCTCACCCCGATGCTCCGATACCGATGTTCATGAATGCGGGATCACGTATCAGCCTGGCGACATCCATATCCAGATACTGTTGGCCGTTCTGATCCTGCACCACCCCCGAAATCCATGGCTTGTCCGGCGCCGCGTCCGCCATTGGCGTGAAATCCTGCGCATTCCTCAGTCCCACCACTTTTCGCACCAGCAATCCAACGTTGGCGCCGTGGCGGCGCCCGCACATCAGAAACGCATTGTCAGATGTCCGGGGCGTAGCGCCGTAGCCGCAAAAATCCGCCAGATCGACCATGCCGTACAGGCCGCCTCGCACATTCACCAGGCCGCAATACCAGCGCCGCGTCAAAGGCACCCGACACAACCAGGGCACCGGCATCACCTCTCCGGCATCCGGCAGGTTAAGCAGCCAAAGCCGTTCCCCGGATTCAATCGCAAGCCGTGAGCGCAGGTTGTCTTGCGTGGATGCGCCGGCAAGACGCCGAGATAGGTTTTCCTGAAATTCCCGGAGCCCGACGCGGCTGGACATGTCACTCCAGCGCCGCTATTTTTTTAAGCAGGTCGGCGCCATCCACCGGTTTGGTGACATAGCCTTTCGCGCCCTGCCGCGTTGCCCATATCTTGTCGGTTTCCTGGCTCTTGGTGGTACACAGGATGACCGGTATGTGCTTGGTGGACTCTTCCTGCGTGATGCTGCGGCATGCCTGGAAACCGTTAAGGCCCGGCATCACCACGTCCATCACGATCAGATCCGGTTTTTCAGTGCGCGCCTTGGCCACGCCTTCCTCGCCGTTAAAGGCGAACGCCACTTGATAGCCCCCCTTGGTCAGAATTTCATTCAGGCAGTGCCGCTCGGTGGGAGAATCGTCAACAACCAGTATTTTCTTGATGGGCATCGTCAGTCAGTTCCTCTAACAACGTGTCGCGATCACGAGGATCTTCTAAGGTGGTGGGTGTCCACCGCCTGCAGCAGACTCTCTCGAGTGAACGGCTTGGTCAGGTATTCGGTGGACCCAGCCATAGCGCCGCGCGCTCGGTCGAACAATCCATCCTTGCTCGATAACATGACGAAGGGCACATTGCGCCACGTGTCGTTCTGCCGCAACAGGGAACAGGTCTGGTATCCGTCCAGCCTCGGCATCATGATGTCGCAGAATATGATGTCAGGCGAGTGCTCGACTATCTTGGACAGCGCATCGAATCCGTCCTCGGCGAGGATGACCTCGCAGCCAGCCTGTTTCAGAAATATCTCCGCGCTGCGCCGTATGGTATTGCTGTCGTCGATCACCATGACCTTGACGCCCGCAAGATTTGCCTTATCGCTCATTTGGCTGCACGGAACCCCAAAAAATTACCCCTGAAAATGTGCCAATTATCCCGGGCATTATAGCGGATCGCCGACGATCTATAATAGTAAAAAAACCACAAAAACAAGCCTCTTTTACCGGTCCGGGCATAAAATAGCCGAACTAAAAACCACATTCACCCCATGCACATAGCGCTTCTCGAAGATGACGCCCAGCAAGCCGCGCTGGTTGCACGCTGGCTGACAGAAGCCGGCATGACCTGCGTGCCGTTTGTCACCGGCAAGGCCTTCCGCCAGGGCATTCCGAACCAAACGGTCGATCTCATCCTGCTCGACTGGATGTTGCCCGATGATGACGGGGTTGAAGTACTGTCGTGGCTGCGCAATACGCTGCACAGTAACGTGCCGGTGATGTTCACCACCACGCGCGCGGAAGAATCCGCGCTGATCCGCGCGCTCGATCATGGCGCCGACGACTACCTGATCAAACCCTTGCGCCGCGGCGAAACGATTGCACGCATCCACGCGCTGCTGCGGCGAGGCGACAAGGCGAAACCCTCGACGGTGATCACGCTCGGCGGCATTGTCGTAGACGGGAACCGGCATACCGTCACGGTCAACGGCGGCGTCGTCGAATTAACGGATCGAGAACTGGAATTGGCTCTCTACATGATGCGCAATCATGGGCGGCTGCTCACTCGCCAGGAACTGCTCGAGAACGTGTGGCATACCAACCCGCAGGTGGTGACGCGCACCGTCGATACACACATCAGCCGCCTGCGCATCAAACTCGCACTCACGGAGGAAAACGGCTTCGAATTGACGACCATTTACCACAAGGGATACCGGCTCGAATACCATCCGCCTGCGACACCCGCCGTCCCCCTCGCAGACATCCCATCAAGGACATAGGTTGCGAACACGGCGGTTCAGCCTGGCAGCGGGCCGTGCCTGCCGGCTTGGATCTACCACGCGCTACAAGAACGTGACTTCCACGCGCTGCATGTAATCCGCATATTCGGCCAGTGCACCCTGTATGGCCGCCGCATCGCCTGCCTTTGCCGCAGTCTCGATGGTGGCGCCGATGCGTGTGAGATCCGGAAAGCCGTAACCACCGCCGCTGCCCTTCAGGCTGTGTCCGCCGATACGCAATGCCTCAAAATCCGCCGCGGCCAACTGCGCGCGAAACGTCTCGATTTCCTTATGCCGGCGGTCGAGGTAGCGCGGGATCAAGGGTTCCAGATCCTTGTTGACCTGAGCGATAATTTTTTCAGTCATGGCTGGCGCTGCCCGGCGTTACGGTGTGAATGTAGTGGCATGGCGCGCATCGAGCTCGTCCACTACTGCCCGAAGCGGTCCAGATATTCGCGAAATTGCCTGGCACTGGCAAAACGCGCAGCGGAGCTTTTGGCCATCAACACGTCGATCAATTCCTGATAGCGCTCGAGTCCCTCGGGCAATCGCGGAATCGGGTCGCTGATATGCTTGTTAACCAGCGCAATCGGCGTGGCCGCGGTAAACGGCCGCTTCTTCGACAGCATTTCAAACAACATGATGCCCGTGCTATATAAATCCGATCGACCATCCAGCGCTTCGCCCTTCGCCTGCTCGGGACTGAGATAGTACGGCGTGCCGAGTATGTGCCCGGTCTGCGTGAGGCTGTTGACATCGGAAATCATCTTGGCGATACCAAAGTCCACGATGGCGAGACTGCCGTCCTCCCGAAACATGATGTTTTCCGGCTTGAGATCGCGATGCACGATGCCATGCTCGTGAATCGCCTGCAATGCCGATGCAACCTGCTTCATCAGCCCTATCGACTCTTCCGGCGTGATGCCGCTTTTGATTCGCCCTCTGAGGTCGCCGCCGGCGAAATACTCCATGGCGATGTAGACGTGCCGGTCGGTAAACCCCTGGTCGTAAATCCTGACGATGTGCCGGCTTTCGATCTTGGAAATCATGCCGTATTCCTGAATGAAGCGCATCAGGAATTCATTGTCCTCGCACAGCTTCGAATCGAGGATTTTCATCACCAGTTGTTGTTTATCCTCGATGCGTTCCACCAGATACACGGTGGACATGCCGCCCGAGCCGATCTTGCGGATCACGTTATAGCCGTTGATCTCGATCACTTGCGCGTTGGGTTCGTTGCTCGCAGATACCCGCGCAACCGCTGGCGTCCGGCTTAATTCAGAAATTGCCGCCGTGCGCGCCATGCGTTGCGTGATTTCGGCGGCCTTGCGCTCATCCATCGCCGCCCGTACGGCTTCCACCAAGCGCGCCTTGGACAAATCATGTTTGCGCAAATAGTCAAAAGCGCCGTTTTTCAAAGCCATAACAGCTACTTGTTCGCTACCGGCCCCGGTCAGAAAAATCACGGGCGGACAATCCCTGCGGCGCCGCAAACGTTTCAGCCAGTCCAAGCCGTCCGCCTTGCCGAGGATGTAGTCCAACAACATCACATCGTACTTCGCAAGATCGTAGTTGTCGTCAATATCGCCTTGCGTTACGGGATCCCACTCGATCACCTCCGCGTCAGGCCATTCGACCGCGATGTACTGCCCCACCAGCAGTCGGAAATCTTCGGAGTCGTCAATGACCAGGACGCGCAGAGTCATGAGAAACCCCGCGCCGCGCCGGCGCATACCCGACGATTCACACCGGGCAACATTGCGCCTGCATATTTGCCGTACTGGCCACGGCGCCGCGCTGAATACAGTCCCGACATAAGATATTGCTATTTTGGAAAATTTTCTTTGGAAGTCAGGAGTATATTCGCCACACGCCGGATATTCAATGGCGTGCGGGTTATACGCGCCGGGATGCCCTTCTCAGCCGCTAACAATGCCACAACACTTCGGGCATACCGGGCTGACGGCAACAGGCGCGGCGCGCCGCGACAACAATTACGGCGAGCGGGGTTCCCTTGATGCGCTCTTGCGGACTTCGCGGAACAGCCAGACCCGGCCCACGGTCTCCTCGCCGGCGGTAACCGCCAGATAATCCTGCTCGATCACGCGACCGTCGGCGAGAATAAACGATTCCCCCTTTACTTCCTCGCCCGCATTACGCATGTCTGCGATACGGCGCAGAAACCCTTCCGGTCCAATAAAACCCTGCGACACCTGTTCCAGCAATTCGCTCACTGGCAACCCCTCGAGCGAATACGGCGCCGCGTCCACCGACAGGAGTGCGCAGAACGCGGGATTCACCTGCTGGATCTCGCCCGCATCGTTCTCAAGCAACACGCCCGTGTCAATTTGATCGACCAACAACAGCAAGCGCACGCCATCAGCCTCCGCCTGCGTGGTGATACGCCGCAGTTCACCGGCATCGCGAACCGAGCCGCAGACGCCCTCAACTTCACCACTCGGCGAATACAACGGTGCAACCGTGACCTCAACCCATAGCGGACTGCCATCCTTGCGCGCAAATACCCCCTGCTGCTCGAAACGCAGCGCAGTGCCGTTGCAAACACCGCTCAACAGCGCGGCGATGGCTCGTCGGCTCTTGTCATCAAAAAAATCCGTCAACTGCCTGCCCACGGCCTCATTGGCGGCATAACCGGAAAACTGCGACCACGGGGGACTCATATAAGTGCATACGCCGGTCTTGTCCACGCTGAACACCGGCGTACTCAAGCTCGTGAGTACCCGTCCGCTTCCGGTATCGACCGCTGCCACGGGCGCTTCAGGCGCGGGCGGCGGGGCAACCTCGGCTTCTTCCCTGGCCGCCTGCTCGCTCGCGACCTTCTGCGCCGCCAGGGTCTTGGCAAATCGCGCCTTCAGCTCCAGCTCGATCCTCGGCGTGAGCTCCTTCACCAGCGCCGTGCGCACCTCCGCTTCAAGGCCAGGCCTCAGTGCCGCGATCAATTTCGGTCGCAACTCATCTTCCAGCTTCGGGCGCAGCCGTTTGCGCAACTCTTCTTCGATGCGCGGCTGTAAGGCGATCACCAGCTTCTGGCGTATTTCCGCTTCGAGCTTAAGACGCGCCGTGCGCGCCTCGCGCGCCCGAGCCTCGTGATCGGCCGGCGTAGCCGAGCCCGGCGCCGATGACGACGCAGATGACGGAGATGAAGCGGCAGGCGTACCCGCGGACTTGGTCGCCGCCGCGGCATCTTGTTGGTGGTCGTGAGTCTTTTTCGTGAAATCGAGTGTCAGCCGTAACTGGTTTTCCACTTCCTCCGACACGTTATCAGGCTTGGACGCCTCGGAAGGTCGTTCGACCAGCCGCACCAGGCCCGCTTCCTGCAATTCGCTGAATGCGGCACGGATTTCCGTCTCCGAAGCACCCGACAACTTGGCCGCGGCTGTCAACTCGGCAACGTTCTTGGCGCCATCGACAAGCCGCAAAATGGACTGGAGTTTGGATGACAGGCCGCCGCGGCCACGAGCAGCGTCTATACCTTTCAGCGTCTTCGACACTACTTGTTCTTCTTGAAGTTCCATTGCTGTAAAAGTAACCGCCGCCGCTGGTGATTTCGAAATACGCCGCATGCCTAGCCTATATATGTAGTGTACCTCAATGCGCAGAATTTTGTATGCGCACCGTGTTTTCGCTGCTCGCCTATTCGAGAACGGTGGAAAATTGCTGCTCGAGAATCGCGCTAATACGCTCATAACATACCCCGCGCCGAACCACACGCAGGCGGTTAAAATCGACGATCGTGCTGGAGAGTCCCGCCGCGTTCCGGTAGCGGGACTCTCCATAGTCAACGGCCAGATCGCAGATTTCTTTAAGGATGCACTGAATAAGTCTGTGTGTGAAAAGCCAGTGCCTTAAAAATCAATTAGTTACGAGCATCCCAATTCAATTTTTGATACTTAATCAGTGTATCCTTAATTTCGTCATGCATGTCCAGCATGCTGTAACAGCTTCCCGTCATCGATACATTGGCCGAGGTGCCTACCATGGGCGCCCCATGCTCCCAGCACAAGGCCGCCAGACGGGTTCTGAGCGGGCCCGCATTCAGCAGCAGATTGAGCGTGCCGTCGAGCGTGCTTTGCCGCAAAACAAACGCATCCAGTTGACACAAATATGCGTGATCCGGCCAGTACGGCGCCACCACTGACAGCGGCAAATCATGATCCACGGTAATGGCGCGAACCATCGCACGGCGGGATTCGTCGAGCACATGCAGCGCCTCGTGCGCCGCCCAGCCGCCGACGATACCCATGGGCTTGCTAAAATCACGTCCCTTGGCGGTATAGATGCGACGCACAGATTCAGGCGTGGAGGCGACCAAGGCATAGGCCACGTCCAGCGGTATCAGCGCGACACCCCCGCCGCGCACCACGTCGAACACGCGCCGCGCGTCGCGTTCGACTTGCGCCGCATCCGGCACTGCCGTCAGCAGATCCGCAGTGTCAAAATCCTCAGAAAGCAAAGCGGCTCATGCCCCCATCCACCGGAATTACCGTGCCGGTAATGTATCCGGCCAGCGGCGACGACAGAAAAATTGCCAGATTCGCGATTTCATCCGCCTCTCCAAAACGCCCGGCGGGA
>VFLF01000201.1 GCA_009885185.1 Nitrosomonadales bacterium
AAGGCGTTGTTGATTACCGCCGATGGCGGCGGCAGCAACGGCAGCCGGTGCCGTTTGTGGAAGGTGACATTGCAGAGATTGTCGCTTCGGCTAGGATTGCCTATCCATGTGTGCCACTTTCCACCGGGAACCAGCAAATGGAATAAGATCGAGCATCGGATGTTTTGCCACATCACCCAGAACTGGCGGGGACGACCCTTGGTGAGTCACGAAGTCATTGTCAATCTGATCGCCAGCACAACGACACGCGCTGGCTTGAAGATCCGCGCTGAACTTGATCGCGGCCGGTACCCGACAGGCATCAAAATCACGGACGCAGAACTCGCCTCACTTAATCTCAAGCCAGACAACTTTCATGGCGACTGGAACTACACAGTACTGCAAACGCGAAAGAAAACTTAGTTACGTTATTTATGCGCGCCGCCTTAGTGGTTTATTATCATCTACACGAAACCCAGATGACAAAATAGAGGAGCTACTCCATGAACCGATTATTTTTGCCGACCACGAGCGCGTTGTTCATGCTTGCGGCCATGCCATTACCCACGCTGGCGCAGCCCGCGTATCCCGCCAAAACCGTGCGCATGATCCTGCCATTCGCGCCGGGCGGGCCGTCCGACATTATCGGGCGCACGCTGTCGGGCAAGCTCACCGAGCAACTCGGGCAGCAGGTGGTGGCAGATAACCGTCCGGGCGCGGGCGGTAATCTGGGCATGGAGCTGGGCGCAAAAGCGCCGCCGGATGGCTACACGATTACGCTTACGTCACCGACGATGGCAATCAGTCCCAGCCTCTACAAAAAACTGCCGTTCGATCCGCAAAAGGATTTTGCGCCGATCGCGCTGGTGGCAAACATACCCAATATCATGGTGGTGCATCTGTCGGTGCCGGTGAAAACGCTGAAGGAATTTATTCAGGTGGCGCGTACCAGTCCCGGCAAACTCAATTATGGTTCCAGCGGCGCGGGCAGCACCACGCATTTGTCGAGCGAGATATTGAGCAACATCGCGGGCTTGAAAATGGTGCACGTGCCGTACAAAGGGCAGGGCCTCGCGCTGGTGGGGCTGTTGAGCGGGCAGGTGGACATGATGATTCTCGCGGTGCCCACGGTGCTGCCGATGATTCAGGCGAACAAGGTGCGCGCGATTGCTGCGCTGTCGGCGAAGCGTTTGCCCTCGGTGCCGCAGGTGCCGACCACGGCAGAGGCCGGGGTGAAGGATTTTGAGGTGTCGGTGTGGTTCGGCCTGTTAGCACCCGGCGGCACCCCGACGGCCATCGTCAATCGATTAAATCAGGAACTCGCCAAAGCGCTCGCGGCGCCGGACATACGCGAGCGTTTCGCCTCCGGCGGCATCGAGCCGATGACCAGCACGCCGGAGCAATTCGCCGCCTTCGCACGCGCTGAAACCGTGCGCTACGCCAAGGTAATCCGGGACGCTAACATCAGCATCGATTGATGGCGGAATGCACGAATTGCGATGCGCTATCCGGGGCTGACATTACGCATATTGGGATCGGGCAATCCGGCAATGGGACCCGGTAAGGCCGAACTGATTTCACGCATCGACGCCACGGGTTCGATTTCCGGCGCCGCGCGCGAGATGGAGATGTCGTACCGGCGTGCGTGGCAATTGGTGGAGTCGATTAACGCGAGCTTCACCGAGCCGGTGGTGGTGACGGCCATCGGCGGCAAACGCGGCGGCGGCGCGTCGGTGACCGACTACGGGCGTGAACTGGTGGCGCGCTTTCACGCGATGGAGGACAAGGCGTCTCAGGCAATCGCGGACGACCTCGCGCAAATCACGGCGCAGCTGTGCAAGCCCGTAGTGAAACGAAAAGCGCGTTCATAAAATCCGGTCATCACAAATGCGTCATACGTCGGATTCCGTTATGTTTTACAATATATAGCGAAGAAGTGCGTGTTACGTAAGTATATGTTTTTATTTAATATTATATTATCCTGTGGAATGCTGTTTGGCTTGTTCGCCGCGCCTGCGGCGCAGGCCCAAACGCGCGCGGGCGCTACTGTCACGGTATTCGCCGCCGCCAGCCTGAAAGAGGTGCTCGACGAATTGGCGCAGGGTTTTCAAAAGCAGGGGCGCGGCAACGTCGCGGTGGCCGTCGTGGTGGCGTATGCCGCCAGTTCCGCGCTGGCGCGGCAAATTGAAAAAGGCGCACCGGCGGATGTGTTTATCTCGGCCGATCTGGATTGGATGGATTACCTCGATAAACAAAAACTGCTGCGCACCGGGTCGCGCATCAATCTCGTGTTCAACCGGCTGGTGCTGATCGCGCCCGCGGGCAGTACGGCGGCGCTGGCTATCGCACCGAACTTTCCGTTGGCGGCGGTGCTTGGTGATGGGCGGCTGGCGATGGCCGATCCGGCCAGCGTGCCCGCAGGCAAATACGCCAGAGCGGCGCTCGAATCGCTGGGTGTGTGGCAGGCAGTCGCAACGAAAACCGCGCGCAGCGAGAACGTGCGCGCGGCACTGGCGCTGGTGGCGCGCGGCGAAGCACCGTTTGGCATCGTGTACCACACCGATGCCATGGCCGAGCGCAAAGTGCGCGTGGTCGGCGAGTTTGCGCCCTCGCTGCATCCGCCGATTGTGTATCCCGCCGCAGTGCCGGCAGATAGCCGCTCGCCACACGCCGCGGCTTTCTTGACGTTTCTACAATCCGCCGACGCGCGCGTGGTGTGGCGCAAGTTTGGTTTCAGGGTGGACGCCTGACTGTGTTGTCGCGCGAAGAAATCGACATTATTCTGCTCAGTCTGAAAGTCGCGCTGTGGAGCGTGGCTATCAGCCTGCCGTTCGCGCTGCTGCTGGCGCATGTGCTGGCGCGCCACGAGTTCCCCGGCAAGAGTCTGCTCGATGCCATCGTGCATCTGCCGCTGGTGCTGCCGCCGGTGGTGGTGGGTTATGCGCTACTGCTGCTGCTGGGGCGGCGCGGGCCGCTGGGCGGGCTGCTCGAAGAATGGTTCGGCATCGTGATTGCTTTTCGCTGGACGGGCGCGGCGGTGGCCTGCGCGGTGATGGGCCTGCCGTTGATGGTGCGCGCGATGCGCCTGTCGATCGAGGCCATCGATCCGAAGCTTGACGCGGCGGCGCGCACGCTGGGCGCGGGACGCATCGGCGTGTTTCTCACGATAACGCTGCCGCTGGCGCTGCCCGGCATCATCACCGGCGTGCTGCTGTCGTTTGCGCGCAGCCTCGGAGAATTCGGTGCGACGATTACCTTTGTGTCGAGCATCCCCGGCGAAACGCAAACCCTGCCGCTGGCGATTTATGCGCTAACGCAGACGCCGGGCGGGGATGATGCGGCGCTGCGCTTGTGTGTGCTGTCGGTGCTGCTGTCGCTGGGTGCGCTGTTGATTTCCGAAGTGTTGGTGCGGCGCGCAAGCCGCCGGGTGTTGGGTTATGACGCTGTCGGTCGCGATTAAGCACGCCCACGCCGCAATCAACGGCGGCTTCGCCCTCGATGCCGCCTTCGAGTGCGGCGCGGGCGTCACCGCCTTGTTCGGCCGCTCCGGCGCGGGCAAAACCACGCTGATTAACGCCATCGCCGGCTTGGCGCAGCCGCGCGAAGGACGCATCGTGTTCGATGGCGAAACGCTGTTTGATTCGGCGCGCGGCATCAACGTGCGTGCCGGGCAGCGGCGTTTTGGTTATGTGTTTCAAGAGGGGCGGCTGTTTCCGCATCTGAACGTGCGGCAGAATCTCACCTACTCGCACTGGTTTGACCGCACGCTGTATGCCGTGAGTGACTTCGCGCACGTGGTGGAGTTATTGGGCATCGGTGCGTTATTGCAGCGCAGGCCCGCGCAGCTTTCGGGCGGCGAAAAACAGCGCGTCGCCATTGGCCTCGCGCTGCTGGCCAAGCCGCGCCTGTTACTGCTGGATGAGCCGCTGGCGTCGCTTGATGCGCCGCGCAAGGAAGAAATCCTGCGCTATCTGCGCGTGTTGCGCGACGAAACCCGCATCCCCATGGTG
>VFLF01000564.1 GCA_009885185.1 Nitrosomonadales bacterium
GACTTCTCGCTCGCCACCGTGGGACGGATAAGCGAGCAGCGCCACGGCCTGTCAAAGGGGACACTCTACAACAAGACCTCAGCTGACTTCCGAACACTCATACATGCTTGGGACGCCTACACAGGCGAAGCGAAACTGAAATTCTCTGGCCAACCTAAGCCTGTTGCTGAGGAGCATCTCTTGCTGCGGCTTGAGGACCCGGCGCTGCGCACGTTGATCGGCATCATTGTGGCCGAACGTAACCGGCTACGCACGACGATAAACACGCTACGCTCACAAGCAAATATCGTGATCGATCCGCGAATTCTGCCCGGCGAGGTCAAAACCACTCCGCATGGAAAAATCGTGCAGTTACTCACCTCAATTGAAGGTCTGCTTCCAATGGAGCGCGAGGCATTGGAAAAGTCAATCTCACCAAAATTCTTGGAACAGGAGGGCTGGCGCGAAGGCTCGGACGGAGAAATACAGAACGCCAAGGGGCGTAAGCTGTTTGAGATCGGTTTTGCAACTGCGATACGCAAATTAATTACATGTTCTGCGCACCAGCCAAACAAACAAAATCAGCGGTAGAACCCTAGCCTCGTCTCTTCAAGCTGCTACAAAACGATTGGAGTTCAATAGTTTTAAAGGCCTGAATTTAAAGCACTATCAGTAAAGTATTGGATCCTACAATATTAGATCACTCGGCTGCATCAGCGTCCCACTGAACAGATCCTCCACCGCCAGCACACGGTGCTGCGCATCCAGAAACACGCCGACAAACACTTCGTGCGGGCGATTGTGCAAGCGCAGCCGCAGATAATCACTCACCGCCTTCGGTGTATCGAGAGCGATGCCCTGCTTCAGCTTTTCGCCCAGCGCGCGCTGTGCCATCTCCAGCACCGCCTGCAACTGCACATACTTGGCCTCGCCGAGACCGTGAATATTGCAAAAGGTTTTTTGATCCGCGCCGCACAGCGCCTACAGCGAGCCGAATTGCCCCAGCATATCGCGCGCCAGATCGACGGCGGATTTGCCGGTAACGCCGGTGCGCAAAAAAACCGCCAGTTCTGCATCGGACAGCGCCGCCGCGCCCTTGGATAACAGCTTCTCGCGCGGACGGTCGTCGGCGGGCCAGTCGGTGATGGACATGTCAAAACCGTGATAAGTGAAACGTGAATGGTGAAACGTGCTGAACGGGTGAGGTGCGTTATGGTTTACCGCCCACGTTTCAAACGTGGCCCCTTGCGACGCGATTTTCCCGTTTCACATTTCACGGCAGTACGGCTACACTGACGATTGGCATTCCGAAGTCACCCTATATGACTGATATTTCAAGCAAAAAAGTTGTTTTGGGCGTCACCGGCGGGGTCGCTGCCTACAAGGCCGCCGAACTGGTGCGCCGCTTGGGCGAACACGGCATCGACGTGCATGTGGTGATGACGCAGGCCGCGTGCGGCTTTATCACGCCCGCCACCATGCAGGCCTTGTCGGGCAACCCGGTCTACACCGATATGTGGGATGCGCGCATCGGCAACGCGATGGCGCACATCGAATTGTCGCGCGACAAGGCCGCGATTGTGATCGCGCCCGCTACTGCGGATTTCATGGCCAAGCTGGTGCATGGCCATGCCGACGATTTGTTATCGACACTGTGCCTCGCGCGCGACTGCGCGCTCATCGCCGCCCCCGCGATGAACCGCCAGATGTGGGAGCACCCTGCCACGCAGCGCAACGTCGCGCAACTTGAACAAGACGGCGTGACGCTGCTCGGCCCCGCCAGCGGCGAC
>VFLF01000196.1 GCA_009885185.1 Nitrosomonadales bacterium
CCCATCCGCCAGCGTTGCAAGCTGGGGGGCCAGTTTTGCAGGCAGGGCGGCTTTGATTGCCCCGTCAGGCACCTTGAAACGTGCGCGCGCGGCGTTGTATTTCTCCATGGCAGGCTTTTTAACGGCTTCGGCCGTTTGCCGTCGTGATTCGCTCACCACGGGAGCTAGGCCATTGACGCTGTCAGGCAGCTCATCGACGACACTGAACTCGGCAGAAGGTCGTACGAATTCGTCTTTTTCTTTGATCAACAACCACGGATCCTGTTTAGCGTTTTCTCCCTTGATACGAATCAAGACCCAACGACCGTGCAACTTGTGGCCGCGCAGTTCAAATTTGAGATTGCCTTCAAGGTAGCCCTTGTCGGGGTCGCCGAGGGGATGCCAGGTACCTGTGTCCCAGATAATTACTTTTCCCGCACCGTATTGTTTTGGAGGGATCGTGCCTTCGAAGCTGGAATAAGAGATCGGGTGGTCTTCGACGTGCACCGCCATGCGTTTGACCTTGGAATCGAAACTGGGTCCTTTGGGCACTGCCCAACTCTTCATTGTTCCGTCAAGTTCGAGTCGAAAGTCGTAATGCAGATGGCTCGCCCAGTGCTTCTGGATCACGAACGTCAATTCTTCTGTTCTGATCTCACCTCCGTGTTGGGGCTCAGAGGTGATCGAGAAATTGCGTTTGGATTTGTATCGTGTCAGCGGGTCGATGGACATAATTCTTTTGCACGACTAGCACCTCAAGACATTTCACATCGCCCCACTTACCTTCCTCCTAAAGGAGGAAAAGAATCTGTTTGTATTACGAAAATGAAACCAGCTTAAAATTATTGCACTCGCAAATCACTGATTCTGTACGTTGTCGCACACATCTATGAAATGTGGCGCTACGTTCGGTAGGCCACAGAAACCTTCCGGGTATTCCACTAGCGTGGTTAACGCGTAAATTGAATGCAGGTATCCCAGTCTGATGTTATGACACTACGCAGAAAGCGGATTGGATGTATACCGATTTATACAAGCCGGCTCTACCATAGACAACAACTATGAATCATTTAATATTGGAGATGGGATGGCAATCCGAACCCTAAAGGGTGCGCCGAGAAACCTCACAGAGGGCAAAGGAAGGCCAAAGGTCAGCATTTCGCAAGTGGTTGTTCCTCAATTGCCTCACGAACGGGACGAATCGGTAGATGGTAAGTCCAGCCCGCCAACAAAGGTGATGAAGCAAGCTGCGGCAGACCTGAAACGCGGCCTGACAGACACAGATCGGGGCGCACAAATGACGAAGGTTTACAAGAACCTATAGTCAGCCGTGACCGAATCGTTCCTCGTGTCGCGGGCGATTGTAGTCCGTGGCAGCGGAGAATGCCGCCGACGGCTCTGCGTGCGCCACCGTACAGTAACACTATACAGCGAAAGCTATCCTTTCTTGTCGTTGATGACGGCAAGTTGGGAGTACGTTGTAACGGAATGAAATTTGCGCGTACACCCTCGGATGAATCTGTCTTGAGAAGACCTGCCTGCGTTGCGACCTTATTATTCTCACAACAAACATCAAAGGATTTGACCATGAGCAATTTGAACAAGACAGACATGAATAGCAAGACTGAAACTGATGCGAACCGCGATCCGATTACTGGTGCGCCCGGATCCCATCCGGTTGGAACCGGCGTCGGTGCCGCGCTGGGTGGTGCGGCTGCAGGAGCGGCTGCCGGCACAGTTGTCGGCCCCGTCGGTACCGTAGTTGGAGCAGCAGTGGGCGCCATTGTCGGTGGGCTTGCTGGCAAAGGTGTAGCAGAGGCAATCGATCCCACCAGTGAAGCCGCCTACTGGCGTGACAATTTCAAAACGCGATCGTATGCCAAAAGTGCTGATACCTTCGAAGACTATGGACCGGCCTATGGTTACGGCGTCAGTTCGTACACCAAGTACCCAGGTCGTAGCTTCGATGATATCGAACCTGACCTTTCGCGGGATTGGAGCGCTGCGCGCGGCAATTCCAATCTGGCTTGGGAAAAAGCGCGTAATGCCACGCGCGATGCATGGGATCGCATCGGAAATCGGTAATGCGGTAAGTCGACGGGCGGCGGCAAAGCTTCACCGCCGTCCGTTTTCACATCTACCTGTTAGCAACCGGCACTGTTGCGAAAGCGGCGACCCGAAGTTTACGATATGTTGGCGCACATGCTTTCTAGGGTGCGTTCCACAAAGACGAAATGAAAACCCGACATACTGTGCTGGTCGTTCTTTCCACCATTGCGCTGACGCTGTTCGCCGGCGCGATCGCGCTGAACTTCGTCAACAGTGAGAAGAAAATCGAGCAAACGATAGCGCGCCTTTACGCGGCAAGCGATCCCGCCTTTTCCCGCGCGATGGGCGTACTGCTCGGCCCCGCCATTCTGCCGGGCAACCGTTTTGAAGCTTTGTTAAACGGCGACCGGATATTTCCGTCCATGCTCGCAGCCATACGCGCTGCGCAAAAGACCATTACATTCGAGAGCTATATCTACTGGTCAGAGGCGATAGGTAAGGAATTTGCCGATGCGCTGGCCGAACGCGCCCGCGCCGGGGTGAAGGTTCATGTATTGGTGGATTGGGTCGGCAGTAACAAGATGGACCCGGCACATCTGGCTGCCATGGAGCATGCCGGTGTGGAGGTGCGCAAGTTCCACAAACCGGCCTGGTACAACCTGTCCCGTATGAATAACCGTACGCACCGCAAAGTGCTGGTGACGGATGGCAGTACCGGCTTTACCGGGGGCGTCGGCATCGCCGGATTATGGGTTGGCAATGCCCAGGATCCGCAGCACTGGCGTGACACCCACTTCAAGGCCGAAGGCCCCGTCGTCGCGCAGATGCAGGCCGTGTTTCTCGACAACTGGATCAAGGCTACCGGCATGGTATTGCACGGTGACGACTATTTCCCGCCCTTGCAGCCGGCGGGCGAGCACGACGCGCAGATGTTCAGCAGTTCGCCCTCGGGCGGCAGCGAAAGCATGCATCTGATGTACCTGCTCGCGATCACCGCGGCACAGTACTCGATCCACTTGTCGAGCGCCTACTTCGTACCCGACAAGCTC
>VFLF01000367.1 GCA_009885185.1 Nitrosomonadales bacterium
CCAACTACTTCGGCACATCCCCTGCTTTTGATCCACCCGCAGGCGCCACGGGAACAGGGGTCTCACCCTTTTCCGCTTTCGACGCAGGCGCCGTCGGCACGCCGGAAGCGCCCGGTACACCCGGCGCTTTATCTGGCGCCGACTGCGTGGCCGGCGGCGCCGCCATCACGCCCTTGCTCACGCCGCGCTTGGTGGAAATCCACGTTAATCCCATGCTCGACAGAAAAAACACGACTGCCAGCACCGCCGTCAGACGGCTCAGAAAATTCGCCGAACCCGCCGAGCCGAACACGCTGCCGGCCGAGCCGGTGCCAAATGCCGCGCCCACGTCCGCGCCCTTGCCATGCTGTATCAGCACCAGAGTGACGATACCCATCGCCACCAGCACATGAACCGTCAAAATAATTATTTCCATAACCGTCGTTCGCCTTTCAAGCTCACTTGCACCGCCAACCTGCTTTTAACCCACTTGCAGCGCTCTGCTATGCCGCACGGCAAATTGCCGCGAACTCTTCCGCCACCAGCGATGCGCCACCGATCAATCCACCGTCAATATCCGGCATCCCGAATAACTGCGCCGCATTCGCAGCCTTGACGCTGCCGCCGTACAGCAACAACAGCGAATCCGCCGCCCGCATATCCTGCTCCGCCACCCGCGCGCGAATAAACGCATGCACCGCCTGTGCTTCGTCCGGCGACGCCGTCTTGCCGGTGCCGATAGCCCACACCGGCTCATACGCCATCACCGCCTGACCCAGCGCCGTGATCCCCGACTGCGAAATCACCGCATCCATCTGCCGCGCCACCACCTGCTGCGTAATACCCGACTCGCGCTCGGCCAGTGTTTCGCCCACGCACAAAATCGGCGTCAACCCGGCCTTCACCACCGCCGCGAATTTCAGCGCCACGGCCTTGTCGGTATCGCCGAACAGCGTGCGCCGCTCCGAATGGCCCACCAGCACATAGCGGCAACCAAAATCCGCCACCATCCCAGCCGACACGCCACCGGTATAGGCGCCGTGGTCATACTCGCACACATCCTGCGCGCCCCACGAAATGCCGCTGCCGCGCAACAACTGCTCGGTTTGATACAGGTAAGGAAAGGGCGCACACACCGCGCAACGCGCGCCCGAAATCGGTTTCAATAACGGAATCAACGACTTCAACAGCGACTGGTTCGAGGCCAGATTGCCGTTCATCTTCCAGTTACCCGCGACCAGCTTGCCTCGCATTGCAGACTCGTGTTGCCAAAACCATCGGATTTTACAGGGGCAGCGACAGTGGGTCAATGAACGCCGCTTTCGCTGCATTGCGCAAGCGCATTGATTTTATGGCGTTTTTGCGAGATATGGCCGAAAGCTTCGCGTGACGCCGCCATGTTACCTGCGATCGGGATCTCCTGCGCTCGCCCGGCAATTGCGGCGGGCGTAAGCGCACTCTCATTGCGCGCCATCGTTACCCAATTGCCGGATTTGCGCGTTTCGCGGTGTGCCTGTAGCTTAAGGATTTCCACCATCCAAACTATGGGATGGGGATTCGCCCACTCAAAATCAAGCATCGACCGGCGCAATCACATCCGTCTGCAACAACAAACCCGTTCTGATTCCGCTGCCACTGCAACGACACTAGCATAACGCAGCAGGGCGGCAAGATACCGGAAGAAATCAGCGGCAAGCTCGCGGTGCGAGTGGTGATGGGCTATGACGGGCTGGCGAACTTGCAGCAGCAATTGACGCGGGTGATGGGGAAGTTGGCTAAAAACTTATCCGTAAATAATATTTACCTGATAATTGCGCACCTGAACCGTGATAAATTTCACGAATAGTAATGCGTATTTCCATCGTAATTCTAGGTTCCTATATTGCTATAGCTTGGCCCGTAAATTGCTCTATTCACGGTAAGCCAAAAAAAGTCGTGAGGGAAATACAAAAATGCTATCAAATGAAACGGTTAAGGATTTAGCCGAACAATATGGATGGACTGCCACCTATTTGGAAGGCTATATAGATGGCAAAAGCGCTCGCAGCAACTGCCATGCGCCCTCGACGTTTCTGCTAATCGGAATCGATGAGTACTGCTTGGGCTACAGGGCCGGTTACTACGCTGCTGACCGTACGCGACGGGTCGCCAAAGATGGCCCAACATAGAGCAAGTATTGCGACAGTTGGACGAAGGCGCTACGCGGAGGAAACGTCGCTGCCGGTTTGACTTCAAAATGTAACCTCATCCCCTATTGCGTAAGCGTTCTAAGCCCCCCACATTCACAAGCGTCGTAGTCGGGTGTAAATTTTCGACGCGCAGCGGCAACAACGAATCGATCTGGCTATTCAAGCAGGCGGGCAATTTCTCCAGCGTTACGCGCAACCACGCGGCGGGATCCAGTCCATTGAGTTTTGCCGTGCGAGCAATGTTTGAATCGCCGCCGCCCGTTGCCCGGCGCGTTCCGATCCGGTAAACAGCCAATTCTTTCTGCCCAAGGCAATCGTGATCCTATCAACTTTTCATTGAGGGTTTAAGCCGCTCTTTTTGTCAGCCGAGCGGATTGGCTGTAGTTACTGTTTGTAATGATCGGGCTTTCGTTGGCTGCCTCAATCGATTTTGTGTCGCAATAGCGTTCAAATTGGGCAGGCGATTTATAGCCCAAACTTGAGTGCATACGCGTGGTGTTGTACCAACCCTCGATGTAAGCGAATACGCAGTGCCTGGCCTGGGCGCGGGTGGCAAAGTCCTGGCCGTGGGTTTCTTCAACTTTGAGCGAGTGCCAGAAACTCTCCATCGGCGCGTTGTCAAAGCAGTTGCCCGTGCCGCTCATGGATTGGCGCATCGCCTTCTGCA
>VFLF01000600.1 GCA_009885185.1 Nitrosomonadales bacterium
CGGGATTTCCGGTTCGTAGAGAACGATGTCAAACATGACCGGCACGCTTTCGGTAGGCGTCCGGCAGCGTGCGCGCGGCGATGAGTCCGGTGACGCGTACCGCGCCCGCCTGTTTGAGGTTGCGCGCCAGTTCATTAAGCGTGGCGCCGGTGGTCATCACGTCGTCCACCACGGCGACGTGTTTGCCGGTGAAATCTTCGTCGCACACAAACGCCTTGCGGATGTTTTTCGCGCGCTCCTTCCAGGGCAGCACAGCTTGCGGTGGCGTGTTGCGTACTCTGCGGCAGGCGCGCGGTAGCAGGGGTAAGCCCGTGATGCCGGCGACGTGGCGGGCAATTTCCTGTCCCTGATTGAAGCCGCGTTCGCGCAGCCGCTCATCCGCCAACGGCATCGGCACGATGACATCGGGGCGTTCATCAAGGCAGCTTGCGATCGCGCCGCCGAACAGCGGTGCGATCGCCAGCATGCCGCGGTACTTGAGCGCCTGCACCAGCGCGTCGGTCGGGAACGCGTAGGTGTAAGGCGCGCATACGTGGTCATAGGCGGGCGGGTGCGTGAGACACGCGCCACAGCGCGTGCCGGCGGTGATCGGCAGCGCGCAGGTGTCGCAGTGTTCCCGGTGGTCGTTTGCAAAGCGTGGCAGATCGGCATCGCACGGCGCGCACAGCAATGCGCCCGCACTGGGCCCGCTGCACAGCAGGCACGATGGCGCGATCAGGCGTTGTACGAATTTCGTACAATAGGCTAAAAATCCGATTCGAGAATTTGACAACAATGGAGTCATTGCGGATGATGCAAGTGATTCAAACTATTGGGATTTTCCCGTCACGCCGTACTGACCACCCTGTATGGACCCTCCTTAACGCACCGAGTGCATGACATGGATACCGCACGTTCAACGCCACAAGCCGCCGCATCCGCAACCCGCTGGAGCGTCGATCAGGTCGCCGCGCTGTTCGACCTGCCGTTTAATGATCTCATTTATCGTGCGCAGACGGTGCATCGTGAGCATTTCGACGCCAACGCGGTGCAGCGCTCGACGCTGATTTCGATCAAGACCGGCGGTTGCCCGGAAGACTGCGGCTATTGCCCGCAGGCGGCGCGTTATCACACTGGCGTGGATAACGAAGCGATGCTGTCGGTCGATCAGGTCGTCGCGGCGGCGCAGGCGGCCCGCGACAACGGTGCCACGCGTTTCTGCATGGGCGCGGCGTGGCGCGGGCCGAAGCAGCGCGATCTCGATAAAGTGGTTGATATGGTGCGCGCGGTGCGTGGGCTGGGCATGGAAACCTGCGCCACGCTGGGCATGCTGAAAGATGGTCAGGCCGAGCAGCTAAAGACCGCGGGCCTCGATTACTACAACCACAACATCGACACCGCGCCGGAATTCTACGGCGAGATCGTTACCACCCGCACGCAGCAGGATCGCATGGACACCCTCACGCGCGTGCGCGAGGCGGGCATGCATGTGTGCAGCGGCGGCATCGTCGGCATGGGCGAGACGCGCCGCGCGCGCGCCGCGTTGATTGTGCAACTGGCGAATATGAATCCGTATCCCGAATCGGTGCCGATCAATAATCTGGTGCAGGTCGAAGGTACGCCGCTCAACGGAACCGAACCGCTTGATCTGCTGGAATTCGTGCGCACCGTGGCGTGCGCGCGCATCACCATGCCCCGCGCGATGGTGCGCCTGTCGGCCGGGCGGCAGGAAATGCCCGAGGGCATTCAAGCCTTGTGCTTTCTCGCCGGCGCGAATTCGATTTTTTATGGCGACAAGCTGCTCACCACAGGCAATCCGGACGTTCAGCGCGATCAGGCGCTGTTTGCGAAATTGGGACTGCATGCGATGGAAGCGAAAGTGTGATCGCACAGGAGGGGCGCGCGGGTATGCCTTTCTCCATGTTGCAGGATGCGCTTACCGCGCTGGATGAAAAAGGTCTGCACCGACAGCGGCGTACTTTAGATTCGGCGCAAAACGCGCATGTTGTTGTCGACGGCAAGAAATGCCTCGCATTTTGCAGCAACGATTATCTTGGCCTTGCCAACCATCCTGCATTGATCGCCGCCGCGCGCGACGGCGCAAGCGCTTACGGCGTCGGGGCGGGCGCGTCGCATCTGGTGCTGGGGCACTCGCGTGCGCACGAGGATGCGGAACAACAACTGGCGGCGTTCGTTCATCTGCCGCGCGCGTTGCTGTTCTCCACCGGCTACATGGCGAACCTGGGCATCGTCACCGCACTCATGGGCCGCGAAGACGCGGTGTTCGCCGACCGGCTGAATCACGCCTCGCTCAACGACGCGTGTTTGCTCGCGCGCGCGCAATTCAAGCGCTATGCGCACAATAATCTGGCGCAACTGGAAAAGCTGCTCGCCGCAACCAACGCGCGCCGCAAATTGATCGTGGCCGACGCGGTGTTCAGCATGGACGGCGATATCGCGCCCGTGCCCGAGCTGCTGGCGCTGGCCGAGCGTCACGATGCGTGGCTGCTGCTCGATGACGCGCATGGCTTCGGCGTGTTGGGCGATAACGGACGCGGCGTGCTGGAACATTTTCAGGTTCAACACCCGCGCATTATTTACATGGCGACGCTGGGCAAAGCCGCGGGCGTGTTCGGCGCGTTTGTCGCGGGCGATGTCACGCTGATCGAAACGCTGATGCAGCGCGCGCGCACTTATATCTACACCACGGCGATGCCGCCGCTGTTGGCGTGTGCGGTGTCAAAAAGCGTGGAACTCATCGCCACCGGATCGTCTTTACGTCAGCAACTGTCTAAAAATATTATTCAATTAAAACAAATACTTACAAATAATTTACCGATAGGCTGGCGGCTGTTGCCGTCGGTCACCGCGATTCAGCCGCTGGTGATCGGCGAAAACCATGTCGCGATGGATGTCGCCGAAAAACTCGCGGCGCGCGGCGTGCTGGTGCCGGCGATACGTCCGCCCACGGTGCCGCCGGGCACGGCGCGGCTGCGCATTTCGCTGTCGGCGGCGCACACCGCTGACGACGTGCGCCTGTTGTGCGAGGCGCTGCGCTGATGTGCAAGGGGCTGTGTTGAACATCGCCGGCGCGCATTCCGTGGTGCTGCTGCACGGCTGGGCCAGCCACCCGCAGGTTTTTCGCGGCTTGGCGCGCGCGCTGGAAAAACATTGCCGCGTGCAGGTGATGGCGCTGCCGGGCTACGACAGTGCGGCGGCGTGCGCGCCGTACACGCTGGAACGCATCGCGGACACGCTCGCTGCCGCCGCGCCCAAGCAATGCAGCGTTGTCGGCTGGTCGCTCGGCGCACAAGTGGCGCTGACATGGGCGCAACGCGCGCCGCAACAAGTGCAGCGGCTTGCGCTGATCGCGGGGACGCCCTGCTTTGTGCGGCGCGACGGCTGGCCGCACGCGGTGAAGCCGATGGTGATGCGCCAATTCACCTCGGCGATCAAGCGCGATTGTCCCGGCGTATTGCGGCGCTTTGTCGGCTTGGAGTCGCTTGGCGACAAACAGATGGTGCGCGTAGCGCACAAACTGCGTACCGCGCTGTTTACCCATCCGCTGCCAGCGCAGGCGATGCTCGAAGCCGGACTGGCCATTTTGCAATCGGCGGACTTGCGCGCCGTATTGCCCGCGATCCATCAGCCCACGCTGGTTGTCCACGGCGAGCACGACGCTGTGACGCCCTGCGCGGGGGGCGAAGCTTTGGCGCAGGCGCTGCCCGATGCGCGTTTCCATGCCATCGCGGGCGCGGGGCATGCGCCGTTTTTGTCTGCTCCCGACGCGGTGGCGAACCTGCTGCAAGAATTTTTCCATGAACCCGCCGCCGCAATTTGATAAAAAGCTGCTGCGCCGCTCGTTCGAGCGCGCGGCGAATACCTATGACGCCGCCGCCGTGTTGCAGCATGAGGTATGCCAGCGCATGGACGAGCGGCTGGACCTTATCAAACATCAGCCCGCCGTGATTCTCGATGCCGGCAGCGGCACCGGCAAAGCACTGCCCGCGCTGCGCGCGCGCTACCCGAAGGCGCGCGTCATCGCGTTTGATCTGGCGCTCACCATGCTGCAACGCGGGCGGGTACACACGCCGTGGTGGAAGTCGGTACTCGGGCAATCGACAAATGCGCTCTGCGGCGACATCGAACAACTGCCGCTGGCCACCGGCAGCGTTGATTTCGCGTGGTCGAATCTCGCGTTGCAATGGATGAACGATCCCGACCGCGCGTTCAGTGAGTTTCACCGCGTGCTGGCGCCGGGCGGACTGCTGATGTTCAGCACTTTCGGGCCGGACACGCTGAAAGAATTGCGCGCGGCGTACTCTGGCGTGGATCGGCACACGCATGTGAGCCGTTTTATCGACCTGCACGACATTGGCGACATACTGGTGAAGCGCGGCTTTGCCGATCCGGTGATGGACATGGAGCCGTTCACGCTGACCTACAGCGACGTGCGCGCGCTGATGCACGAATTGAAAGCCATCGGCGCGCACAACGTGACGCAGAGCCGCCCGCCGGGATTAACGGGCCGGGCGCGGCTCGCGGCGGTCGAGCAAGCCTACGAACCGCTGCGCCGCGACGGCAAACTGCCCGCCACCTTTGAAGTGGTCTACGGCCACGCATGGAAGCCCATGCCGAGATTAACGCCGAGTGGCAAACGGATTATCGACATCAAACCCGCCGCATGACCATGCCTCACGCCTCACGCCTCGCGCCTCACGGCTTTTTCATCACGGGCACCGACACCGGCGTTGGCAAAACGCTGGTGGCGTGCGCGCTGCTGCACGCGTTTGCGCAGCGCGGATTGCGCGTGACCGGCATGAAACCAGTAGCCGCCGGCGCGCAATGGGAGGGCGGTGTTTGGATCAACCACGACGTAGAGCAACTGCTTGCTGCCGGCAATGTGAACGCGCCGCGCGAGGCCGTCAATCCGTACTGCTTCGCGCCGCCGATAGCGCCGCACATCGCCGCCAGTCTGGAAAATAAGCTCATTGATATCAAACACTTGATTGATAACTACCGGCGCTTGTCAGCACTTGCTGACATCGTGATTGTCGAGGGTGCGGGCGGATTCTGCGTGCCGCTTAACGAACATGAAACCAGCGCCGATTTTGCGCGCGAACTCGCGGTGCCCATTATCCTGGTCGTTGGCATGCGGCTGGGTTGTCTCAACCATGCGTTGCTGACGGCCGAAGTGATACGCGCGCGCGGCCTCACGCTGGCGGGCTGGGTGGCCAATCATATCGATCCGGCGATGGTGCATGCGGATGCCAATGTGGCCGCGCTGCAAGCACGGCTTGCCGCGCCGCTGATCGCGCGCTTCGGATTTAGCGCATTGCACGATGCGCGCACGCTTGCTGCGGAAATTGACCTCGGCCCACTCGACGCACCCGCGTAGCGGGAAATTTCTCTCGTGTCAATGCACCAACGTGAGGAGTATTCGCGCCGATTCAAGGGCTTACAAGGTTGCTTCGATACCCCTCGCTGTGTTAAATTCTCACCGTATTCAGAGGGGCCGGCGTCTTTGTCCAACAACCAATACATCGAGGGCGCTGTTCATTAGGGAGTTGGCGACTTCTCGCTGCTGACGCACCGCATCAACTCGTTGAGCGCGCGTGGCTTTGGCATCGTGATGGGTTCTCTAGCGGGTTTTTCCTTGTTGGTGGCCGTGGTGTTTTCGGTGTTGGGCGCGTGACTGATTTTGCCGTTCGCCGGACTGGAGGCGATGGCGCTGTACTGGGCGTACCGCTGGGTCAGGTGTCACGCGCAGGACTCGGAATCGCTGGTGATACGCGGCGATGCGGTGGTGCTGGCGGTGCGGGAAGCCGCGCAAACGCGGCGATACGAATTTAACCGTGTGTGGGCGCAATTGGTGGTGGAGCGCCGCGCGCCGGATGTGCGTCTGACGTTGCGGTCGCACGGCGGTGAAGTGGAAGTCGGTCGCTATCTCGACGGCGACGGAAGGCAACGATTGGCGCGGGAGCTGAAGGCACGGCTTCAGGCGCATTGAGCAAAAGCGGTAAGACTGGCAGTAACTATCCGGGGGAAGAATGAGTAATAAGTTGGCTGGAATTTTCGCGGCGCTGTTGATGGCTCCGGCCGCCGTGTTCGCGGATTACAAACTTAACCTCCAGACGCCTAATACCGCGCTGGGACACACCATTTACGACTTGCACTCGATTATCACGTGGATTTGCCTGGTGATTTTTATCGTGGTGTTCGGCTTCATGTTTTATGCGATCTTCAAGCATCGCAAATCGGTGGGGCACAAGGCGGCGAATTTTCATGAGCATCTGGGTGTCGAAATCGCCTGGACTATCGTCCCGTGTTTCATTTTGCTGGCGATGATGGTGCCGGCCACCAAGTCGCTGATTGAATTGCGCGACACGTCAGAGCCCGATATGACGATCAAGGCCACCGGCTATCAGTGGAAATGGGGCTACGATTACATCAAGGGCGAAGGCGAGGGCATCAGCTTCTTCAGCAGCTTGTCCACGCCGCGCGCGCAGATCGACGGCAAAACGCCGGAAGATATCGCCGCGCGAAATGCCAACCCGAATTACCTGCTCGAAACCGATACGCATGTGGTGGTGCCGGCGGGCAAAAAAGTGCGCGTGCTGGTGACCGCCGCCGACGTAATACATGCGTGGTGGGTGCCGTCGCTGGCGGTCAAGCAGGACGCGGTACCGGGGTTTATTCGCGACACCTGGTTCAAAGCTGAAAAGCCCGGCATTTTCCGCGGCCAGTGCGCCGAGCTGTGCGGCAAGGACCACGGCTTCATGCCGATCGTGGTGGAAGTGAAATCCGCCACCGACTACAGCAAGTGGGTCGAAAGCCAAAAAGCCAATATGAAGAAAACCGCCGCCGTGGCCGCACCCGACAAGGAGTGGACGGCGGACGAGCTCAAGACGCACGGCGAAAAGGTCTATGCCTCCAACTGCGTGGCGTGCCACATGCCCACCGGCATGGGCAATCCGCCGACGTTCCCGGCGCTGTCGGGATCGAAGGTCGTGGGCGGGCCGAAAGACGCGCAGTTGGCGCTGCTGATAAACGGCAAGGCGGGTACCGCGATGGCATCGTTCAAGCATTTGTCGGACGCCGATCTCGCGGGCCTGATGACCTACACGCGCAACGCGTGGGCCAACAAGGGCGGCGATACGGTGATGCCGGCGGAAGTCAAGGCCGCGCGTTCGGCGGGTAAATAGACTTTTTACTATAAGTATCTGTTTTTAAACAATATTATTTGATAGAACCGGAGCCAAGATGAGCACCGCTACCCACGACCACGCACACGACGGTCACACCCACGACGCGCACGATCACAAGCCTTCCGGCATCATGCGTTGGGTAGGGTCGACCAACCACAAAGACATCGGCACCATGTATCTGTGGTTCAGTTTTACGATGTTCTTGGTCGGCGGCGTGATGGCATTGATTATCCGCGCCGAACTGTTCCAGCCCGGCTTGCAGATTGTGCGCCCGGAGTTTTTCAACTCGATGATCACGTACCACGGTCTGATCATGGTGTTCGGCGCCATCATGCC
>VFLF01000138.1 GCA_009885185.1 Nitrosomonadales bacterium
GTCGGTTTGGGTTCCAGCGGTGGGAAGCGGCGTTCGAGCACGAGCTCGACATGCGCATCGGGCAGCAGTTTGTTTTTGACGCGCTCTTTCAATTTTTGCTCGATGCCGTCGTAGTCGGCGATGCGCGCCACGCGCACATCGCCGGTGGCCTGCGCGCCGGGCGGAATCATGTTGAACACCAGGCCCGCGCGCGCCAGCGTCCAGTTCACTTTCACGCCGGTTTTCGGATCGGATAGATCGCGCATTTGCAGAATCTGGTGCGCGAGTTCATCCAGTGCATTCACGCCTTTTTCCGGAGCGCTGCCCGCATGCGACGCACGACCGCGCACGGTCAGCAGCGCCAGCGCGTGTCCGCTGGTGGCCAGCCGCACACGGTCCTCTTTTTCATTGCCGCCGCCCTCGAACGACATCACCGCGTCATGTTGCGCGCCGAGTCGCGTGTGATGATTGCGCGAACCGGGCGAGCCGATTTCTTCATCCGCGTTGATGAACACCGTGATCGTGCCGTAATCGCGGAACTTCATCGCGTTTAAAATCGCAATGGAATGCAGAATCACCGCAATGCCGTGGCGGTTATCCGCGATACCCAAGCCGTAGGCACGGTCGCCGTCAACGCGAAACGGCTGCTGTGTCGCCATGCCGCGAGGGTAGACAGTATCCATATGCGCCATCAGCAGAATTTTTTTCGTGCCGGTTCCGGTGAAAGTGGCTTTCACCATTTTGCCGATTTTTTCCGGCGTGTCGGAAAGGCGCACTGTGTCGGCTTCCACCGGTTCGATCAACTCCACCTTGCCGCCGAGCGCACGCAAGCGCGCGGCGATGACTTTGGCGATCTTGTCGAGTTCTTCGAGTTCGCGGCTGCCGGACTCGATGGCGACAAGTTCCTTTAACGTCTCGATGAGCAGGGGCTTTTCCTTCTGCGCGTGCGACCAGACAGGCTCCAGTCCCGCGCCAACGGCGTTGGTCGCCATCAAACACAGCCACAGAGAAGTAATGTAAGTATTTGTTTTTAAACAATTTTTCATGAAATCTCTCAATTAACGCTTGTTCCAGATTGATGCCACCGCGGCGATAGCAGCATCCACATCCGCCGTTGATATATGTCGGTGTGTGACAAAGCGCAGCGTCGTCGCCGATGCGGGACTCACGCGCACGCCTTTGCGTTCCAGATCAGCCGACCATTCCGCAGCCGAGCGTTTGCTCGCGGCCAGATCGACGCGCACGAGATTGGTTTCCACATCGCGCGGATCGGTGAGGCTTGCATCAATGCGATACAGGCCCTCGGCGAGATGTTTGGCGGTGGCGTGATCTTCTTTCAGGCGATCCACCATGGTATTGAGTGCGATGATGCCCGCTGCCGCGAGCGGCCCCGCCTGCCGCATATTGCCGCCGACCATTCGCCGGAAGGTGCGCGCCCGCTCAATAAACGCCTTACTGCCGCACAACACCGAACCCACCGGTGCGCTCAATCCTTTTGATACGCAAAAGCCGATGGAGTCGGTGAGTTGCGCAATTTTTTTCGCGTCCACGCCCAGCGCAATCGCAGCATTAAACAAGCGCGCGCCGTCGGTATGCACCGGCACGCCATGCTCGTGTGCAAGCATATGCACCGCCTGCATATGCGCCAGCGGCAACACCGCGCCGCCGGCCTGGTTGTGCGTGGTCTCCATACACACCAGCGCGGTGCCGAGATTGTTGCGCGTCATCGGGCGGATTTTTTCGTGCAGCGCTTCGACATCCATCGCGCCGCGTTTGCCCGGCACGCCCCGGTGAAACATGCCCGCCAGCCCGGCGATGCCGCCGATTTCAGACACGAGTATGTGCGCGCTTTGTTCCAGCAGCACCTCGCCGCCGCGCTGCGTGTGCGCGAGCACCGCCACCAGATTGGTCATGGTGCCGCTGGGCATGAATGCGCCCGCTTCCTTGCCTGTGCGCTCGGCAGCTAGCGCCTCGAGCTTCATCACCGTTTCGTCGCCGTCACGCGAATCGTCGCCGTAACTCGCCTCGCGCATCGATTCGAGCATGGCCTCGGTGGGGCGCGTTATGGTGTCGCTGCGTAGATCGATCATGGACTGGCTCCAAGTAAAAACGTTCGACGGCAAATAGACGTGCCGGCACATGCGTTGGTGCTCGGATTATAACGCCGCGATGCTGCGCGAACGGAGCGCGGCATCCTGTTCGAGACAGCCTACTGCTGCTGCGCGAGATAATGCGCCAGCGCGCGTATGTCGCTGTCCGTCCTGCCGTACATCGCGGCGTTCATGCTGGTGTCGGCGCCGGTGCGCTTGTCATCGCGGTAGGCCTGCAGAGCGGCGGCGAGATAGTCTTCGCGTTGGCCGGTGAGGCGCGGGATGTGCCGCTGACCTCGGTAATCCGCCAGATGGCAACTGCCGCAGCCCATGCCCTTCGAGAGGCCGGCGCCGAGGACGTAAAGTGGCGCATCACGCTTTCCGGTGTCCGGCAGCGGTTTTTGCGCGGAAAAATACGCGGCGGCGTCTTCGAGATCGCGGTCGGAGAAATCCTTGAGCATGCCGGCCATGGCCGGCACCACGCGCAAACCTTCACGCATGAAAAACATTTGCAATACGAGGAACGCGGGTTGCTGGCCGGCGAGGGTGGGCATGCCGGGCAGCGCAGGACGCTGCGCGTCGCCGTGACAGCTCGCGCAGGCGGTGGCCTTGGCCGCGCCGCGCGCCGTGTCGCCGGTGGTCTGGCACAGTGCCGGACCGGTCGCGAACAGCATCGCGCACAAAAAAAAGGCACGGCGGATGAGACATCCGCCGCGCCGTGACGGTAAACGCATTACCGCTTGTAGCTCACGCGATAGATGGCGCCGTTCTGCTCATCGGCAATCAGCATTGAGCCATCGGGCATCTGCATGACATCGACAGGGCGGCCCCAGAACTCGTTTTTCGCCTTGTCGAGGAAGCCGGTGACAAACGTCGCGATCTGCGGGTTCTTGCCGTCGGCGGAGGCATTGACGCGCAGCACGTCGTAGCCGTTCTTCTCGGTCTTGTTCCACGAACCGCGACGGGCCACGATGACCGCGCCCTGGTAATCCGTCGGAAACATTTTGCCGGTATAGAAGCGCATGCCCAGAGCCGCAGCGTGGGCGCCGAGCGTGACCACCGGCAATTCCACGTTGGCGCAGGCGTTCGGGATTTTGATGTCCGGATCGGGCTGGCCGTTGGCGTGGCAGTACGGGAAGCCGAAGTGCGCACCGATCTTGTTGGCGGGCAGGCGATTGAGTTCTTCCTCAAAGCCCGTCTCGCCGGCCCAGTCGCGGCCATTGTCGGTGAACCACAGTTCGCCGGTCTTGGGATGGAAGTCAAAGCCGACGGTGTTGCGCACGCCGCGCGCCACGATTTCCATGCCGGTGCCGTCGAGGTTGTAGCGGCGGATCTGGCCATGCACCCCCGGATTGATTTCGCACAGATTGCACGGCGCGCCGACCTGGATGTAAATCTTGCCGTCGGGTCCCAGAGCGAGGAATTTCCAGTTGTGATGCACTTCAGGCGGCAGCTTGAAGTCGTCGGTCATGTCCACCGGCGTGGGGATATTCTCCAGATTCGCTTCGATGTTGTCGTAGCGCAGCACCTTGTTGATGGCCGCGACATAGAGCGAGCCTTTGTGAAACAGCACGCCATTGGGTTGCACCAGTTTTTCGGCGATCGCCTTGGAGACGCGCTTGCCGTCTTTTTCGTAGATGGCATAGACGCGGCCGATGGCGCGCGTGCCCTGAAACACCGTGCCCTTGTCGCCACGGGTCATCATGCGCGCGCCGGGCGAACCGTGCGCCCACAACTCGATCTGGAAGCCGGGCGGAAGCTGAAGCCTGTTCAGGGGAATGTTCTCCGGCGGCATTACTGTTACCGGCGTGGCGTGAGGCGCCAGCCCGGTGGACTGCATGCGCTCGGGGTGAAAGCCGCCCATCAGTACGCGCGGATCAGGCTTGGCGGCGGGCGCGGTTTGCGCGATGGCGTGCGGGGTTGCTGCGGCAAACAGACCGAGCGCAAGTCCACCTGCGGACAGCGCGCGAAGAACGCGAATCGTCGAAATGCTCATGTTATTTCTCCTGGTAGTTTTGGATTGCGCGGGTACTTTTGCCCTGCGCTTATTGGGTGAAATCAGACAGCCGGCCACATGATACACAAAGTCGGCAGTGGTGCGAGGCCGGGGCGCAGACGAACACCAAAATGCAATAACGGAATCACGTTTCTCTTCTCAAACCTCGCCAAAATGTATCCGCCGGTACGGCGCCGAAGGAATGCCATCGTCCACGTGCAAATCCCACAGTTCGGTTTGTCCCGCCGATTCGTGCGCGGCAAACAATGCCTTGAATCGCCCCAGCGTGTTGACCTTCTCGCCGCGCAAACCAAAGCCGCGCGCGATGGCGGCGATGTCGCCGCGGCCATGCACTGACTCCTGCGGGTTGTAGCCCTGCGCGCGGAACTTATGCACTTCGGCGCCGTAGCCGCCGTCGTTCACCGCGCAGATCAGCATGCGTATGCCCATGCGGCGCAGGGTTTCGAGTTCCTGGATGTGCATCATCAGGCTGCCGTCGCCTTCGATCAGCAGCAGCTTGCCGTCGTTGCACGCGGCGGCCATGCCGATGGCAACCGAGAACGCCGAACCAATGGCGCCGAAGTCGTTGATGACGTGTACGTTCTCGGCACGGCGACCGTACATATGCGTCACCGCGATGCCGGCGAAATGCGCGCCGCCGCTGACCACCGTCCAGTCCTTGGGGATCGCCGCGTCGAGCTCCAGCATGGCGGGGCGCGGATCGACGGTGCCGTCGGCCACGAGAAACTCTTTCGAATCGGGCCGTGCGGCCGTGGCCGCGATTTGGTTGGCGAGCATCGGCGAGCGCGCGCCGGCTGACGAAAAATTGCGCTCGCTGAGTTTCGCCAGTACCGCTTCGGCGGTGGCCTTGGCATCGGCCTTGATGTGCATGTCGGCGATGCGCAGCCCTTGATACAGCCCGCGTGGATTCAGATCGATCTGCACGGTTTTGGCGTTGGGGTAAAGGTAGCCCGCCTCGGTGGTGTAGTGGCCCAGCCCCGCACCCACGCCGATCAACAGATCGCAGGCGGCGAATTCTTCGCGCGCCAGCGGGCTGGCATACGCGCCGGCGACGCCGATGCCGTAGCGGTTGTGATCAAAAAGTCCTTTGGCGAAAAGTGATGTGGCGAGCAACGCGCCGCAGCGTTCGGCCAGCGCTTCCAGTGACGGCGCGGCACCCGAACGCACCACGCCGCGCCCGGCGAGGATAATCGGGCGCTTGGCCTCGGCGATCATCGCCGCGAGTTTATCCACCAGAACAGGATCGGGCGCGGGTCGCTGCGGCGTGGGCATCAACTCGGTGGACGGTGAGTACTCCGCGCCCCACGGAAACGGCGCTTTTTGCAAATCCATCGGCACGCCGAGCACCACCGGGCAACGCTCGTGGCGCGCGGTGTAGAACGCTTCGCGCACGGTGTCGAGCATGCGATCCACACTTTTCACCGGCAGATAACGCGCGCCAGTGGCGGTGGCGAGCGGCCCCAATTCAAGTTGCTGCACGTACCACGCGGCAGAGGTTGGCGAATCACCGGCAAACACCACCAGCGGAATGCTGCCGCGCGCGGCGGTGGTCAGCGCCGTCATGATCTGCGTGAAGCCGGGGCCGCAGGTGACGGTGGCAATTCCCACCTTGCCGGTGTGGCGTGCGTAGCCGTCGGCCATGGCAACGGCGCAGTGCTCGTGGCGCGCATGCACCACGCGCACGCCATACTTTTGCGCCATGATCGCACCCCAGTACATATTGGCGTCGCCGAGCAGCGCAAACATGGTATCAACACCTTCCGCGACGAAGGCTTGTGATAGCACTTCATAACCCGTTAACTCGCTCATCTTTTTTCCTCGCTGTCTTTGCTGACGCTTTTGCCAACAATGCCGCGCGCGCCATCGAGCAGCGCACGCCCCAATATTTTTGCACCGGAAGCCGCTTGCGCCTGTTCCGGTACGGCGTCAGTGCCTCCCGCGCGGCGCTGTTCGATCACACGCGCAATGTTGGCGGCAAATTCCGCCAGCAGCACGCGCGCCACATGCACGCCGCCCGCCGAAGCGAACATCTCCAGCGGGCCCGCGACCTCGAAGCCGCCTTCCAGCGTGACATCCGTGGAATCCGTTCCGCGCGCCTCCAACTCGAAGCGGGCGCGGGCACGCGACGCACCGCGCTGATCGATGCCGCGCGCTTCGATCAGGCAGCGCTTCACCGGATGATCGTAAGTGAGTTTGGCCTCGCCGCGA
>VFLF01000833.1 GCA_009885185.1 Nitrosomonadales bacterium
ACCTGAATACTGGTGGCGTTGTTGTACGGCGCGAGCTTGCGCGCCTCGTGTATGTTGACGCGCGAGCCAAACCAATATGCGCCGCGCGCATGCCCCATCAACAGCGCGCCGAGTTCATCGGTGCCATCGAGGATTTCGTCCATCAGGATGCGTTTTTTCTCCGGCAGCTCCCAGTTCTTGCCGGCGAGCTCATGAATCGACGTCACCGTGTTGTCGCAGGGGTGATAGGCGTAGTGGCAAGTAGGCCGGTACATCACATTGTCTTTTTCACGCACGGTGAAATAATCTGCGATCGACACCGCCTCGCCGTGCGTGATCAGAAATCCGTGGTAATTACCCTCGCTCGGCGTCCAGGACCGCACGCGCACCGAGGCGCCGGGCCGTGTCAGGTAAATCGCCGAATCACAACCATACTCATGGCGCTGCCCATCCGGGGGAAAATGCCTCTCGTGCGTGCCCCAGCCCAGCTCGCAGGGCTGCGACCCTTCGCCTACAAAACCATCCACCGACCAGGTATTGACGAACTCGAAGCGCTGTTTGCCGGGACTCGCCACCTGCGTGTCGCGCTCGGCGCAATGGATCACCTTCACGCCGAGTTTCATCGCCAGTTGCGCCCATTTGGCGCGCGTCTTGGGAATGTCAGTCTTGCGATGCAGGTCGCGCGCGATATTCACCAGCCCCTGTTTCACCCAGTGTGAAATCAGCCCCGGATTGGCGCCGTGCGTCGGAATCACCGTCGGTCCGCCGTTGGGATATTTTGCGCGCAACGCCATCACGTCTTCGCGCAAGCCGTAGTTGGAGCGGTGCGACGCCGAGACCGTGGGGTCGGTATACCCGCCGAGCCAAGGCTCGATACAGGTATCCAGATACATCGCCTCCTTTTCGTAGCAGAACTCGATTAAGGCAACGCTGGAAACATCCACCGACAAATTGAGCAGAAAGTCGCCTTTGTCGAGCAGCGGATCGAGCACCGCACGGTAATTGTCCTGCGTCAGCGGCTGAACGATAAACTTGATGCCGAAATGCTCGGCCTCCGCCTGCCCGCGCTCGTCGCCCGTGAGTATGGTAATGCGCTCGCGCGGCATGTCGATGTGGCGCAGCAAGAGAGGCAGCGAGCCTTGTCCAACGGAGCCGAAGCCTACAAAGACCAGCCTTCCAGGAAATTTAACGTGCTTTTTATCAGCCATTTCATAAACTGCCTGTTAACCAAGTGAAGAGACTTGAACGCGGCGGAGTGTAGCATTATCGCGTGATTTTTCAACGCAAAATCCTTCATGGAAAAATGTAGAATGTTGTCCTGAGCGGCAGGGAGCGCAAAACGCACAAGGCACAGAGCACAGAGCACCAATGGCAAACCCACTCGCAATCAATATCGCCGAAGCGCGCGGCGCGGCGCAACAAACGGTCGCCGCACTGGTTGTGCGCGCACGCGCCGCGCAGGCCGTCGCCGCGCGCTACACGCAGGCTCAACTCGACGAACTGACGACCGCCGCCGGCTGGGCCATCATCAACCCGGAGCACAACCGCGCGCTCGCCGAGATTGCCGTCAAGGACACGGGCCTGGGTAACGTGCTCGACAAAATCAACAAGAATCACCGCAAGACGCTGGGCCTGATGCGCGACTTGAAGGGCGCGATCTCCACCGGGGTGCTGCGCGACATCCCGGAACAGGGCATCACCGAAATCGCGCGGCCGGTGGGCGTGGTGTGCGCGGTGGTACCCAGCACCAACCCCGGCGCCACCCCGGCCAACAACATCATCAACGCACTGAAATGCGGCAACGCGGTGATCCTGTCGCCCTCGCCCAAGGGCGTTTCCACCAGCGCTAAGCTGCTGGAATACATCCACGCCGAATTCAAACACATCGGCGCGCCAACCGATCTGGTGCAGATGCTGCCCAGTCCCGTCACCAAGGAAACATCGAACGAGTTAATGAAGCAGTGCGACCTGGTGGTCGTCACCGGTTCGCAGGCCAATGTGCGGGCGGGCTACTCCAGCGGCACGCCCGCGCTGGGCGTAGGCGCGGGCAATGTCGCGGTGATCGTCGATGACAGTGCGAATCTGGCGGACGCCGCTGGAAAAATCATGCGTTCGAAAATTTTCGACAACGCCACCAGTTGCTCCTCGGAAAACAGCGTCATCATCCACGCTGCGGTATACGAACGTATGCTGGCGGAACTCACCCAACAAGGCGGAGTGCTGCTGACGGCAGCCGAAAAAGACACGCTGCAACAGGCGATGTTCCCCGGCGGACATCTCTCGTCCAAAGTCACCGCGCAATCCGTCGCCAAAATCAGCGCCGTCGCCGGACTCACGCGCGCCGAACTCATCAACGCCAAATGCCTGATGGTGGAGGAAACCGGCGCGGGCAAGGATTACCCGTTCTCTGGCGAAAAACTGTGCCCGGTGCTTACCGTCTACAAAGCGCGCGATTTTGCTCACGCCTTCGACACGCTACGCGCCATCTACAATTATATGGGCGACGGCCACTCCTGCGGCATCCACACGGCAACCGACGCGCACGTCCAGCGGCTGGGCCTCGACATGACCGTGTGCCGCGTGATCGTCAATCAGGCCCACGCCATCGCCAATGGCGGTAGCTTCGACAACGGCCTGCCGTTTTCACTGACCATGGGCTGCGGCACCTGGGGCGGCAACAGCTTCTCCGACAATCTGAATTACAAACACTTCATGAACATCACGCGCATCGTGCGGCCCATTGCCGCGCGCGAGCCGAGCGTAGACGAGATCTTTGGCGCCTATCGATCAAAGCATCATAACTAATTGTTTTTATTTATCTTTTTATAATGCGCACGATACGGCATCACGTAGATATGCGCGCGCGAGAAACGCCCGATGCGCCGTTCGTGATCGCGCCGGAAACCGGCGCCACGCTCAGTTACGCGCAACTACAACGCGATTCGATTCAACTCGCGGCCGTGCTGGCGCATCATCGGTTGCGCAAGGAAGACAAAGTGGCGCTGATGCTGCACAACAGCTATCAAACTGCGCGGCTGCTGATCGGCGTGATGTACGCGGGTTACATGGTCGTGCCGCTCAATCTGCTGTCACAACTCTCGCAACTTGCCTATGTGCTCGACCATTCGGACACCCGCCTCGTGTTCACCAGCGCTGAACTGGCGCCGCGCCTGCGCGAAGCGCTGGACAGAGTAGAACGCTATGTGCAAGTCGTGGTCATCGATCCCGATGCCACGGCTGTTTTCGATACACAAGCCAACGCTACGCTGATGGAAGTCGGCGATGATGATGATGCCCTTCTGATGTACACCTCCGGCACCACGGGCAAACCCAAAGGTTGCGTGCTGTCGCATCGCAGCGTAATTGCCGGCGGCACATTCACCAGTTCAGCCCACCACCTCGGTTCACAGGATCGCGTGCTGTGCGCGTTGCCGCTGTATCACATCAACGGCCAGATCGTCACCACGGTGGCGCCGCTGGTGCATGGCGGCAGCGTAGTGATGCCGCATCGCTTCAGCGCGTCGAGTTTCTGGGAGATGGTCGTCAAGCACGAATGCACGTGGATCAACGTGGTGCCCACCATCATCGCGTATCTGTTAAACGGCGATGATCCGCGCGGGCGCGGCCTCGATATTTCGCGCGTGAAATTCTGCCGCTCGGCCTCCGCGCCATTGCCACCGGACCAGCATCGTGCCTTTGAAAAAAAGTTCGGCATCGGCGTGATCGAAACATTCGGCATGACCGAAACCAACGCACCGTGCTTCACCAATCCGTATGAGCCGGCTAAACGCAAGATCGGCAGCCCCGGACAAGCCTATGGCAACGAGGCCAAGGTCATCGAACCGAAAACCAGCCTGGACCTGCCGGCGAACACGCCGGGCGAACTGATGATCCGCGGCGAAAACGTGATGAAGGGTTATTACAAGGATCCCGACAATACGGCCAAGACCATCGAACCCGACGGCTGGATGCACACCGGCGACCTGGGTTATCTCGACGACGACGGTTTTGTTTTCGTCACGGGTCGCATCAAGGAACTCATCATCAAGGGCGGTGAAAACATCGCGCCGCGCGAAATCGATGAAGCGCTGTTAAAACACCCAGCCGTCCTCGAAGCCGCCGCCGTGGGCATACCTGACGACAACTACGGCCAGGAAATCATGGCCTGCGTGGTGCTCAAACCCGGGGCGGCCTGCACGCTGGAGGAAATCAAGGCGTTTGCGCTCGCCGAACTGGGAAAATACAAAGTGCCCAAGGTCATCAAGTTCGTGGATGAACTACCCAAGGGCCCATCGGGCAAGACGCAGCGGCTGAAATTATTGCTGGGATAAGCACCCGCATGGCACCAGCGTGGCGCCAGCCAATCCCATAACTACTCCGCTGGGTTTCCGGAAATCCTGATTTTCTGGGTGATAAACGCCGGTGGCGCGGCAACACCCTTGATTTGCGTACGATGCATGCGGCGCCGTTCGCTGGAGGGAAATGAATCACGGCGATGCATGGTGGTACGGTTATCCCACAGCACTAGGTCGCCTATGCTCCATTTGTGCCAGTAAATACGGTGTGACTTGACCGGGTACTGCCACAACTCATCCAGCAGGGCTTCGCTTTCAGCCAACGTCAATCCGGATGCATAGGACATGCGCCTGCGGCCCAGATACAGTGCCAGATCATTGGTTTCCGGAATGCGAATCACAGCCGGATGCAGCGTGCCGGGAGCCGTGACCGGATCATCGGTGGGCGTCACACCGGCGCGCACCAATCCGCCCGAGTTATAAGTGCCGTCATGCTTTATCTTGAGCTTGGCAATGCGCTGTTTCAG
>VFLF01000243.1 GCA_009885185.1 Nitrosomonadales bacterium
TCGGTGGGGTCATTTTTTCAATCCAATCAGTTGCATGAGCTTGGCGAGTTCGGCGTCTTCCTGCGCGATCAGCTTGCCGAATTCGGCCGCCGGCATAAACGCGGGCTTCACGTAGAGCTTTTCGCTGCCGCCCGTGAATTCCGCGCTCTGCACGGTTAGTCTAATCGCATTCTCAAGCGTGGCGATCACCGCGCGCGCCGTGCCCTTGGGCACGGCGATGCCGCGCCAGGCGTCGAGCGCGACTTTGTGACCGAGTTCCTGCGCGGTGGGCACGTCGGGCAGCAGTGCATCGCGTTGCGCGGACACCACGGAGAGCACGCGCACGGTGCCGGCCTTGAGTTGTCCTGCTATCGCGCCGGGCAGCAGCACCAGCACATCGACGTGGCCGCCGAGCAGCGCGGGAACCACTTGCCCGGCGGCGTAGGGGATATCGTTCACATCCGCGCCCGCGGCCTTGAACAGCGCGACGCTGGTGATATGTGTGTGGCTGCCGATGCCGGAGTTGCCGACGGTGATCTTGCCCGGCTGCGCTTTCATGTCGGCGATGAGTTCCTTGAAGGTCTTCCACTTGGCGCTGCCGCGCACGGCGATCAGCGGCGTTTCGATCAGCACGCGCGCCACCGGGTCGAAGGCCTTGTAATCGATGTTCATTTGCCCGGAGTGATAGGCGGTGGACACCGAGTTGGAGTTCCAGACAAACGCGTAGCCGTCGGGATTGCGCCCGGCGACGTACTTGTAGCCGATGGCGCCACCCGCGCCGGGACGGTTGACGACGATGACGTTGGCGCCAAGTTCCCTCGTCATGCCCTGCGCCAGCAGCCGCGCAGTCACGTCGGCGGAGGAGCCGGCGGCGAACAACACAGTGAGAACAAGGTTGGTGCGTTTGGGGTAGGGGGTTTCCTGGGCGTGGGCCGTGGTGATGCCCATGGCGCAGGCAAGCAAGGCAAGCCGCAGAATGGATGGTTTACGCATGGGGATCATTCATTATCTCCGCAATTTCAATCCGCCGCCCTTCCTGCGCCGAGCGGATGCCTGCGCGCATCACCGCCAGCGACAGCGTGGCTTTTTCGCCATCGACTTCCGGCGCACCCACGCCACGCACGGCGGCGGCGAATTCGTCGAGCTGATCGACGAAGGTGTCGATCTTGTTGTAGCTCACGGTTTCGGGTTTGTCCGAGCCGCGTTTCAACCAGCGCAGTCCCGTGTGCAGATCGTAATAGGCGCTCGCATCCTTGCCGTAGATGTTCATCAGGTAATACTCGGAAGCCGAGGCATAGCTCGCGTTCACGGTGGAGAGCGCGCCGTTCTCATGTTCGAGGATCAGGCTCGCCACATCGGGGTTGTCGCCGGGCAGCACCAGTTGCGCGCTGCGGCCGCTGACGGCTTTCACCGGCCCCATCAGATAGGTGAGCACGTCTACGTAATGAATGCCGATTTGCAGCATCACCCCGCCGGGCATGCCTGCCGCCTGATAGCGCCACGAACTCAGATCAATCTTGCCGAGGCGATCACGGCTGATATTGCTTTCGGCGTTGACCAGTTTGCCAAAGATACCCGCATCAATTTGCTGTTTGATCCAGCGGAACTGGCCTTCGCGCCTGCGCTGATAACCCATGCCGAGCACTACGCCGGCTTTGCGGCAGGCTTCGGTCAGCGCGCGGCCATCGGCGACGGTGTTGGCAATCGGCTTGTCGAGAAACACATGCTTGCCGGCCTGCGCGGCGGCGATGGTGGTCTCTTTGTGAACGCTGTTGGGCGTGGTGTTGATAATGGCGTCGATGTTTTTATCGGCGAGCATCGCTTCGTAACTCGGTGCCGCGGCACAGGCATATTTTTTCGCGAAGGCGGCGCGTTTTTCGTCGGAGCGCGTGTAACACGACACGATGTTGATGTTGCTGGTTTTTTTGATCGCATCGGCGAGCACGTCAGACCACCAGCCCATGCCGAGGCAGGCGACGTTAATGGGTTTGAGGGTCATGATGAGTATGGTATATAAGTATTTTTTTTTATTGAATTATTTGTTGTCGATCTTGAAGCCCGCGCCGATCGCATCCAGCGCGCTGCGCGCCACGCGGTCATCAAATTCCCAGGTGCCGCCCGACACACCAATGCCGCCGATGCACTCGCCCTCAACAATGATCGGATAGCCGCCTTCGGTGGCGGTCCAGCGGCCGGGGCCGGCGGCGAGCGCCAGGCCGATGGCGTGGATGGTGTCGAGTTCCTGGCCCTGCGCGCCTTTGGCGGTAGTGGGGCGCTTGTTCGACGCCGCGCAGATCGCCTTGGTGGTGGACGAATGCACGGTGTGAAAACGCCCGCCATCCATTCGCTCCATCGCAATCAGATTGCCGCCCGAATCACTGATCGCTACGGCGATGGGTATGTTTTCTTTTTCCGCGATGCCCATCGCGGTGGACATCATCTTGCGTGCGCCTGCGAGGGTGAGGCGTTTGGCTTTGGCTACATACATAAAACCTCCTTTAAAAATCTTAGCCACAGATTTCACAGATTGACGCAGATTAAAACCAGACTCGTCATTCCCGCGAAGGCGGGAATCCATGCGTTGTTTCAAGTGCTGCTGTGTTATGGGTTCCCGCCTTCGCGGGAACGACAGTGGTGGTTCTTAATCTGTGTCCATCTGTGTAAATCTGCGGCAAAAAAAGTTTTTGATCTATCGTAATACAAACGGATTCGGCACTTCGGTTGCGGTGGATATCCACACGCTTTTGGTTTGCAGATACTCGTAAATCATGTCCTGCCCGCTTTCGCGTCCGAGACCGCTGCGCTTGTAGCCGCCGAACGGCGACATATAACTTACCGCGCGATAGGTGTTGACCCACACCGTGCCGGCCTGCAAACGCTCCGACATCATAAACGCGCGGCGCATGTTTTGCGTCCACACGCCTGCCGCCAGACCGTACACCACGTCATTGCCGATGGCGATGGCTTCGTCTTCGTCCTTGAACGGAATCACCGACAGCACCGGGCCGAATACTTCTTCCTGCGCGATGCGCATGCTGTTTTTCACGCCGCCGAAAATGGTGGGTTCGACGAACCAGCCGTTGCCGCATTCAGGTCTTGAAGCCTTGGCGCCTCCCAACAAAGTTTGCGCTCCCTCCGCCTTGGCGATATCGAGATACTTGAGGATTTTTTCAAACTGCGGTTTGTTGGTGACCGGGCCGACCTGCGTATCCAGGCTCATCGGGTCGCCCATGCGCGCGGTCTTGGCGAAGGCGACGAGCTTTTCAACGAACTGATCGTGGATGCTTTGCTGCACCAGCAGGCGCGATCCCGCGATGCAGGTCTGTCCGGTGGCGGCGAAGATGCCGGAGATCACCCCCTTCACCGCGTTGTCGAGATGTGCGTCGTCAAACACGATGTTCGGCGATTTTCCGCCGAGCTCCATGCTGACCTTTTTCAGCCCGCGCGCGGCGGCTTCGTAGATTTTGGTGCCGGTGGTGTCCGAGCCGGTGAACGCCACTTTCGCCACCAGCGGATGCTCCACCAGCGGCGTGCCGACTTCCGCGCCTAAGCCCGTTACCACATTCACCACGCCCGGCGGAAAGCCGGCGGCTTCGATCAGCTTCATGAACTCCAACGCAGAGGCAGACGTGTACTCCGAAGGCTTAATCACCACGGTGTTGCCGGCGGCCAGCGCGGGCGCCAACTTCCATGCGATCAGCAGCAGCGGCGAATTCCACGGAATAATCATCGCGATCACGCCCAGCGGCTCGTGGCGCGTGTAGTTGAAGGTGTCGGGTTTGTCGATCGGGATCACCGAACCCTCGATCTTGTCGGCGAGGCCGCCGAAGTAGTAATACCACTGCGCCATGTACGCGGTCTGTGCGCTCATCTCGGCGTAGAGCTTGCCGTTATCCTTGACCTCGATCTCGGCGAGAAATTTGGATTTTTCGGTGATAAGGTCGCCGAGTTTACGCAGCAGCGCGCCGCGTTGGGTGGCGTTGCATTTGGGCCAAGCGCCGGTGGTGAAGGCGCGGCGGGCGGCTTGCACGGCGCGGTCGGCGTCGGCTGCGTTACCACGCGGGATGAGCGCCCAGGGTTTGCCTTGGTAGGGGTTGTCGGATTCGAAATGTGTGTTGGAGGTGGAGTCTATCCACTTTCCGTCTATGTACATCTGGTACTTCGTCAGAACTGAGGCAGGCGTATCCATATTCGATTCCCCTATGCAATCCGTTACTTCCCTTATCCCCAGCCCCTTCGCTTCGCTGCCAGTATGCGCTTGTCGGGAGCAGGGGCCGAGGTGGGAACTGTGTTGACGGTTAGTCGAACGCTTTCGCGCCCAACAGCGCCTCGCGGAAGCGGTTCTTGATATGCACGCCATCGCGCAATCGGATCGACAGCGGATAGCGGTTGGCATTCACCTTGATATCCAGAAACACCGGCCCCGGCGTGTTGTAAAGCTTGGGTATCCAGGCTTTGACTTCGGGCAGGGTGGAAACCGTGCCGGTAGTGCCGAAGCCCGAGGCTTTTGCCACGCCCGCCAAGTCAACGCCACGACTGGTGTGCGTGGGCTGCATGCCGGTTTCGCTGTAGAGCTCGTTGTCGATGACGACGATGGCGAGGTTGCGGATTTTTTCTGCGCCGATGGTGGCTAATGACCCCATGCCCATCAGCATTTCGCCGTCGCCGGTGATGACCAGCACGCGGCGTTTGGGTTGTGCGATGGCCAGACCCACGCCGATCATCGCCGCGCCGCCCATGCCGCCCCACATATAGTAATTGTTCGGGTGATCCAGCGTGCCGGCGTCGTAACACGATGAGCCGAGGCCGGTGACCAGCAGCGCGTCGCCGCGTTCCGTGAGTATGGTTTTGACCGCCACGCGGCGATCAAGGGTGGATTTTTTTGTGGTTGCCATGTTATTTGCTCCAGTCCTTGAACCCGACTACGCGCTGGCCGATCAGCACCGCCACCGGGCGGCAGGTTTGAAATGCCATCATCGCGGCAGCGAATACCGTCTCGCCGACCAGCGCGGCGTCGTTGACGTGTTGCGTTACCACGCCCACGTCGTCGAGCACCTTGGCGGTGCTTTGCCCCATCGGCAGTTGCCACGGATTGAATTCACCCCACTCGCCGCGCATGGTCACCAGTGTCAGCAGCGGAAAGCGGCA
>VFLF01000370.1 GCA_009885185.1 Nitrosomonadales bacterium
ACCGCGACCTCGCCCGACAGCAAGGCCACGCCGGACAGCCCGCCGCTTTTGTAAGCGACGTGCATCAGATCAATGCTTGCTGTTTTCGCAAACAATTCCATCGCCAGATGCGAGCTTGCGCCGTGACCGCCCGATCCGTAGTTGATCGAACCGGGCCGCGATTTGGCGAGGCGCACGAACTCCGGCACGTTTTTCGCCGGCAGCGAGGGATGCACCACGAGGATATTGGTCAGCGTGACCACCAGCGTCACGGCGGCGAAATCGCGCGCCGTGTCGTAAGGCAGTTTTTTGTAAAGACCGGGGTTGACGGTATGACCGAGATTCACCATCAGCAGCGTATAGCCGTCGGGCGGCGCTTTCGCGGTGACTTCGGTCGCCAGCACGCCGTTGGCGCCGGGCCGGTTGTCTATGACGACACGCTGGCCGAGCGCGTCGGACAACGGTTGCACGATCAGGCGCGCGGTGACATCGGTGCCGCCGCCGGGTGCGAAGCCCACGATCATGCGTACGGGCTTGGAGGGGTATGGCTGTGCAAGGGCTGTTGTTGGTAGGGCATACAGGCTTGCCGTTGCAATCCATAAATAGACTGCCGCCGCCATGCGCGTGCCAGTATGGCCGATCGTGATTCCGTTTTTGGTCAAGACGTCACAACTCATGGCAATGCTATTGCATGGGGCTACAAAACAAATCGGCCAGCCGATGGCGGCTGGCCGATGGACACGCGCTGATTAGAGCTTCTTCAACTCCGCCAGCAGATCCTTGCTTTCAGGAATCGTGCCGGGGTCGTACACTTTGGCGAAACGCACCACGCCTTTGTCGTCCAGCACATAGGCCGCGCGCTTGTCGAAACCTTTTTCTTCATTCAGCACGCCGTAGGCCTTGCCGACTGCGGCATGCGGCCAGTAGTCCGACAGCAGCGGGAACGGCAATCCGCCCAGTTGTTCGGCCCACGCCTTGAGGCTGGGGACGGTGTCTGCGCTGATTTGCAGGATTTCGACGTTCAACTTCTTGAATTCTTCGTAGTTCTCACGGAACCCGGATACTTGATTTTTTCATCCACCGGTAAAGGCAAACGGCAGAAACGACACGATGGTCTTGCGACCCTTGAAGCTCGACAGCGACACCGTGGTTCCGGTGTGCGAGGCGAGCGTGAAATCCGGCGCGGCTGCGCCTACTTGCACGGACATGGGTAACTCCTTGCGGGTTGGGTTGATGGGAAGAGAGAGACTACCCGCGTGGCGCGCCTACGGCAATATGCCGCGCTGTATTTACGCCAAAATTCGGCAACCACGGGATTTTCGGGGCGGGACGGTCTACACTGAGATACGCCAATTGTCCGGTTCAGAACGTCTGGAGGGAATGATGCGCGCCATGGAACCCGCGAGTGCAGGCTGCCACCTTGTCAATGCGCGAAAGCGGCGGGCCATGCCCATTTTATTGGCCGGGCTGACAATCGCGATAAGTCTCGGCACTGCGCAAGCGCAACCCGCGCCGAAATATCCCGTCAAACCCGTGCGCATGCTGTCCGGCGCGTTCGGCAGTCCCAGCGATATCCTTACCCGCACCATCGCGCCGAAATTGAGCGAGATGTGGGGACAGCCGGTGGTGATCGAAAACCGTCCGGGTGCTGCGGGCACCATCGCGGCGGCAATTTTGTCGAAGGCCGCGCCCGACGGCTATACGCTGTTATTGATCTCGGCGCAGTTCACCATCGGCGCGGCGATGCACACCAACCTGCCGTACGATCCTTTGAAGGATTTCGCGGGCGTGACGCAAATCGGTTTTTCGACCAGCGTGCTGCCGGTTAATCCGTCGCTGGGGCCGCGCAATCTGAAGGACTTTATCGCCTGGGCGCAGGCGCGGCCGGGCAAGGTGCTGTTCAGTTCCGGCGGCGCCGGCAGCAGCACGCATCTGAACGCGGAACGTTTTAATTTCGCGGCGGGCATCAAGGCCGTGCATGTCGGCTATAAGGGCACGCCTGATGCGCTGCTCGAAGTGGCGGGCGGGCGTGTGCATTACTGCATTGTCGGACTCGGCTCGGCGCTGCCGCTGATTAAGGACGGCAAGCTGCTGCCGCTCGCGGTGAGCACGCCCAAGCGCTCACCGCTGCTGCCCGAGGTGCCCGCGATAGCCGAAATCGTTCCCGGCTTCGGTCGCGACGGCTCGCATTCGTTGATCGCGCCGGCAGGCACGCCGCTGGCAATACGCAACCAGATCAGCCGCGATGTCGCGCGCATCTTCGAGCAAGCCGACGTGCGCGAAAAGCTGATCGCGCAGGACTATCACCCCGCGCCGACCACGCCGCTGGAGCATGACAAGATATTGCGCGAACAGATTCTGGCGTTTGGCGATATCGTCAAGCGCGTGGGGTTGAAGCCGACAAGCAATTGATCGAACCGTCGGCATGGGTAGCGTGCGCTGTGCGCACGACAGCGATACTGAATTCGCAAACCATCTGTAAATGGCTGCGCGGTTGGTCGTGCGCACAGCGCACGCTACGGTTGCTCGAGGCTAGTGTATCGTCCAACAAATAACTGGTTTTATTATTCGGGCTCTGTTATGCTGATGCATGCCCAGAATAAGTCCGGCTGTGAACCTTGTAGATGCCGCTCGGGAGCAACTTGAGCGCTGGGTGAGCGCCCATGGGACGCCGCAGCAGGTGGGGTTGCGATGCCGAATCGTTCTGGCGGCCGCAAGCGGGCGCACGAACTTGGAGATCGGCATGGAGATGGGGGTCGATGTGAAGACCGTGGCGCTATGGCGCGCGCGCTTTGCCGAAGGAGGTGCGAAGGGTTTGTGGGAGGTTGCCGCAGGGCGTGGACGTAAGGCCACCCATCCGCCCGACAAGATCAAGGCGATTGTCCAGGCGACGCTGTTGACCAAGCCCAAAGGCATGACCCACTGGAGTTGCCGGCAGATGGCGCAAGCGCAGGGCGTAAGCAAATCCACGGTAAGCAATATCTGGCGCAGCCACAATTTAAAGCCTCACCGCGCCAAGAGCTTCAAGTTGTCGCGCGATGCGAAGTTTCTGGAGAAGCTCACCGACGTGGTGGGGTTGTACTTGAATCCCCCCGACCAGGCGCTCGTATTATGCGTGGACGAGAAGACCCAGATTCAGGCGCTGGACCGCACTCAACCCGGACTACCCATGAAGAAGGGGCGTCTGGGCACCATGACCCACGATTACAAGCGCAACGGCACCACTTGTTTGTTCGCCGCCCTGGAGATTCTGCAAGGCAAAGTTATCGGCCAATGCTTTACGCGCCACCGCCATCAGGAGTTTCTGAGATTCCTGCGGCGTCTGGATGCGGAATTTCCCGGGGATGTCGCTCTGCACTTGGTGATGGACAACTACGGCACCCACAAGCATCCGAACGTGCAGGCGTGGCTCAAGCGCCACCCGCGGTTTGTTTGTCACTTTGTGCCCACCAGTTCCAGTTGGTTGAACTTGGTCGAGCGCTGGTTTGGCGAACTGACCAGCAAAAGAATCCGCCGTGGCTCATTCGCCAGCGTTGCAGATCTGCACAAGGCCATCGAGGAATTCCTGCTCGCCTGGAACGAGAACCCCAAGCCCTTCGTCTGGACCGCCACGGTAGAATCGATCCTCGCAAAGCTCTCGCGTTGCCGGCAAACCTTGGAGAACATTCAGCCCGGTTGCACTCTGCCACCCAAACGGAAAGCGAAGAAATGAATCATCCAGTTATTTCTTGGACACTACACTAG
>VFLF01000121.1 GCA_009885185.1 Nitrosomonadales bacterium
GCGCGCCCATGGCGAGCGTGATTTCCACGCAATCGCTGCTGCTGTCGCGGCTGGCGCCCAAGGGCAAGCTGGCGGAAAGCTTTACTTGGGGCGGCACCTGTTTGCTCGGTGGTATCAGCGGTGGTATCGCGCTGGGTGGCGTGCTGGCGGAAACCGTGGCGCCGATGTGGATTTTGGTGTCGGCGGCGGGCGCCACCGGCATGGCGGCGCTGATTGCTCTCGCTATTCCTCACTCGGACAAACTCGATACCAGCGACACGCACTACGTGAGCTGATCGCGCTTTACGCCAAAATCAATCGCGATGCTGATACGGGTAATCCATCTGTCTGGCAATACGCGTGCGCGCCTCCGCGCCCGCGAGTCGCTCGACCAGATGCAGCCCCAAATCGATCGAGGTGCTGACACCGCCGCCGGTGACGACGTGACCTTCATCGACAATACGTTTTCGAACGACCGTGGCGCAGTAGGGTTCCAGTTCCTGGTATGCGCTTGGATGGGTGGTGGCACGCTTGCCTTGCAGATATCCGGCCGCGCCAAGCAGCAGGGAACCAGTGCAGACGGAGGTTTTAAGCGGCACGTCCCGCGCAGTCGTGATCCAATCGACGAACGCGCGGTCATGTTGCAGCGGGCGCGTACCGAAGCCGCCGGGAATAAATAGTAAATCATAACCAGCCAGCGATTCGCCAACCGCATCGGGGGCAATTCTTAATCCACGGTCGTCGCTGACCTGCGCGGTGCGCGCGCAGATTTTCCAGGTGAAGTCTTCCATGAACTTCATGGTTTTCAGGCGCGTGATCGCGTCATAGAATCCGACGAAATCCAGCGTCGTCATTTTGTCGAACACAACAAATGCTGCTTTCATGGCGCGTGATCCGTTATCCAATCAGCCTTGCGTCCAGGGCAATCCCGCAGCGCGCCAGCCACCGATCTTGTTGCGTTGTCCGCTGGTATCGCGGTCGCCCTCGAAGCCTTCGAGTACGTTGTAGCAATTAGCATAGCCCGCTTGCGTGGCGAACCCGGCGGCGTTGTGCGAGCGACCGCCGCTGCGGCACAGAAACATGACGACCGCGTCCTTCGGCACTTTTTTCTCCAGCTCTTCGACAAACGCAGGATTCGGACGGTTGCCCGGATAACTCATGATCTCGACTTCGATCGCGCCCGGTACACGCCCCACCCAATCCCACTCAGCGCGCGTGCGCACGTCCACTAGGTTCGCGGTTTTGTGGTGTTGCATCACTTCGTGGGCTTCCTGTGGGGTGAGTGCACCCGCGTACGGCAAGCCGAGTTGTTGGCCGCGCAGTTTGGCGGTGTTGAGGATGTCGTCAGTGCTCATGATGATGGATGCCTAAAAACCAATAAGTCTACCCGATGCGGCCTCTGCATCCTGCATGGCGACAAAAGTGCATATTAGTATAAATATATGATTTTAAATAAAATTATGTTTTAGGCCTTCACGTGAGTGATGCGCCGCTGCAAAACATGGCACATACGCACCACAACAATGCGTTTTCAGGCTGTTCCGCACTGATTTGGTGCAGTATGGCTTGGGTTTGGACTGGAATTGCCTTATGGCACAATGCCAATCCCGTGCGTCAGCTTGGCATGCTTCATGCTGATACACGATCCGCACTGTTGTATTCATTTTTACCTGTCAAGAGAGGAAGAAAATGGCTAACGCCGCCGAAGTATTGAAGATTA
>VFLF01000020.1 GCA_009885185.1 Nitrosomonadales bacterium
CTGTCCGACCGCTTCATATGTCAGCGTACCGGAGCGCGACAACACACCGATCGGGCCTTTTTTGTGGATGTGGCCGGGCATGATGCCGATTTTGATTTCGTCGGGCGTGATCACGCCGGGGCAGTTGGGCCCGATCAACAGCGTGCGCTTGCCGATCATTTTGTATTTGGTGCGGATCATGTCGCGCACCGGGATGCCGTCGGTGATGCAGATCACCAGATCCATATCGGCCTCCACCGCCTCGTCGATCGCGGCGGCGGCAAAAGGCGGTGGCACATAAATCACCGACACATTGGCGCCGGTGGCGGCTTTGGCTTCTTTCACCGTTTCAAAAATCGGGATACCTTCGTACGACTGTCCGCCCTTTTTCGGCGTCACGCCGGCGACGTAACAAGCCTTGCCGTTGGCGTACTCCTTGCCGGCCTTGGTGTGAAACTGTCCGGTTTTGCCGGTGATGCCCTGCGTCAGAACGCGGGTATTTTTATTGATGAGTATCGACATGATTACGCTGCCTTTTTAACGGCTGCGACGGCTTTTTGCGCCGCGTCCGCCATATTGTTTGCGGAAAGAATTGGCAAGCCCGACTCGGCAAGTATTTTCTTGCCCAGATCGACGTTGGTGCCTTCGAGCCGCACCACCAACGGTACTGTCAACTTAACCTGGCGCGCGGCTTCCACCACGCCCTGCGCGATCACATCGCATTTCATGATGCCGCCGAAAATGTTGACCAAAATCGCTTTCAGCGACGGGTTTTTCAGCATGATCTTGAATGCTTCGGTGACCTTTTCGGTGGATGCGCCGCCGCCGACATCCAGAAAGTTCGCCGGCGAGCCGCCATACAACTTGCAGATATCCATGGTCGCCATCGCCAGCCCCGCGCCGTTCACCAGGCAACCAATGTTCCCGTCCAGCTCGATGTAACTCAGCCCGAATTTCGAGGCCTCGATCTCGGCCGGGTTTTCTTCATCCAGATCGCGATACGCCATCAGTTCCGGGTGCCGGAACATCGCGTTTTCATCAAAATTGATTTTTGCATCCAGCGCGATGATCGATCCGTCGCCGGTGAGGATCAACGGGTTGATTTCCGCCAGCGCGGAATCGGTTTCGTCGAACGCCTTATAGAGTGATTTCAGCAGATCACGCGTCTGCCCTATCGAACCGGCGGGAATACCGATTTTGCGCGCGATATCCTCGGCTTCTTCGGCGGTGAGCCCCGTGCCCGGATCAATAATGACCTTGTGTATTTTCTCCGGCGTTTTGTGCGCGACTTCTTCGATATCCATGCCGCCTTCGCTGGAAGCCATCAGCACCACGCGCTGCGAGACGCGATCGGTCACCATCGCGACGTAGTATTCCTTTTGGATGTCCGCGCCTTCTTCGATCAACAGGCGACGCACTTTCTGGCCTTCGGGACCCGTCTGCGGCGTCACCAACTGCATGCCGAGGATGGCGGTGGCGTGCGCCTTCAATTCGTCAAGCGACTTGGCAAGTTTGACTCCCCCGCCCTTGCCGCGCCCGCCAGCGTGGATTTGCGCCTTGACTACCCACACCTTGCCGCCGAGGGATTTGCCGGCGGCGACGGCCTCGCTAACCGAGAAACACGGCACGCTGCGCAGGGTTTTTACGCCGTATTTTTTGAGGATTTCTTTGGCCTGATATTCGTGAATTTTCATATGGGACTCGTGAGGGAAACTCGTATGCGGCGGATTACCTCGGCACACGTAAATCTATTACAGCCGCTGCTGTGCAGGCCTTGACGATGGTCAAGTCCCTACGCCCATGGGCTGAATACGGGTGTGTCAGGAAAAAGCTGAATCCGCGTGTTGGCCGGCAAGTATAACAAGAAGGTGAAGGAGCCTTGCGTACCCGGCAATCCGGCTTGCCGGGTACGCGCCAATGCGTACCAAGGCGAACTAGGGCGAACCACCCGCGGGCACATGGATGGTCGCTGGTGTAGTTTAATAGCCATACTTATCCGAAGTATGAACTTACCCCAATCAATAAATTTTACTATTGCATCGCAACATAGTTCATCGCTGTCTATGTACATGCCAAAAAAAGCGCAACCCCGGAGGATTGCGCTGAAGTTCCACCAAAGGAGGAGGTTTTGGAGGAGTATGTCCAGTTGCACTGAACACGATTAAAGTATGCGCTCGTCGTGATTCAATTTCAACACCCTATGTTGCTTTGCGATATACATTTATTAGAACTTCAGTTTAGATAAATTGATAATATTTATCACAAATAGTTCATCGAGCACCAGTGCTATGTGAGTAAGCACTCCCGGTGCCAGCCTGTTTCGCACGGTCTTGTTGTATCCGTTGCCTTGACAGCGCCACATGGCGCGCGATGTACTGCATGCCATGAAAAATCTCCTGCCGTGCTGCGTGGCGCTATCCGTATCCTGGGGGGCCGCCGTGACTTGGGCGGCCGACTATCCCACTCGCCCGATTCGGCTGGTGGCGCCTTTCGCGCCGGGTGGCGGCGTCGATGTCTCCGCGCGCTTCATCGCGCAGCGCCTGACCGACGCGCTCGGCCAGACCGCCGTGGTGGACAATCGTCCCGGCGCGGGCAGCACGCTCGGCACCGATATCGTCGCCAAGGCGGCGCCCGACGGCCACACGCTGCTGGTGACCCACAACGCCATTGCCATCAACCAGACGCTGTATGCCAAACTGCCGTACGACACCGTGCGTGATTTCACCCAAGTGGCGTATCTGGGCGTCACCACGTTTACACTGGTGATCCACCCCGGCGTTGCGGCGAAAAACGTCAAGGATTTGATCGCGCTCGCCAAGGCCAAACCCGGCAGCCTCAATTACGCCAGCACCGGTCCCGGCGGCGGCTCACATCTGGCCACTGAGTATTTCATGCTCGCCACCGGCACCAAGCTGACCAATATTCCCTACAAAGGCACCGCGCCGGCGCTCACCGATCTGGTGTCCGGACAAACACATGTGATGCTGTCGGGTTTGCCGGGAACGATACCGTTTATCAAATCCAAACGCGTCACGGCGCTCGCTACCACCAGTGCCAAGCGCTCGGCGTTTATGCCTGAATTGCCGACGCTGCAGGAAGTCGGCGTTGAGGGCTACGAGTTTGATGCATGGTACGGCATGCACGCGCCGGCCAAGACGCCGCGCCACATCATCACCAAACTCAACGCCATCATCAACCAGGCCGTCGCCTCGCCCGAAATCCGTCAGCGGCTGATGGATCAGGGCATCGAGCCCGGTGCGATGACGCCCGAACAATTCAGCGCCTTCGTGCGGCGCGAAGTGGAAAAGTGTGCGCGCATCATCAAGGCCTCCGGCGCGCGGGCGGAGCTGTAAGGCGCCGCGCGATATATTTGTAACTATATGTTTTAATTTATATTTTTATGAGGCTCGCAACTGCTCGTAAACATAGTTGAGTATCCCGCCGCTCTGATACCACGCGATCTCGCGGCGCGTATCCAGGCGGCTGCGCAGCGTAATGGTTTCTACCGTGCCATTGGCGCGGTGTATCGTGCAGGTGATCGCCGCGCGCGGCGCGATGTCGGGCGTGATGCCCGCGATATCGACGGTTTCGGCGCCGTCGAGTTTGAGTGATTTCCATGTCACGCCCTCGGGCAATTCCAAAGGCGCGACACCCATGCCCACCAGATTCGAGCGGTGGATGCGCTCGAAACTTTCCGCGATGATGGCGCGCACGCCGAGCGCCGCCGGACCCTTGGCGGCCCAGTCGCGCGACGAGCCGCAGCCATATTCCTTGCCGGCGAACATCACCAGCGGAACTTTTTGCGTGGCGTACCGTTCGGCGGCATCGCAAAACGGCAGGACTTCGCCGCCGGGAAAATGCCGCGTGTAGCCGCCTTCCTTCGGCGCGCAGATGTGATTGCGGATGCGAATGTTGGCGAGTGCGCCGCGGATCAGCACCTCGTGATTCGAGCGGCGCAGCAGATACGTGCCCCAATCCTTGAACGGTATGCCCAGCGATTCAAGATACAGCGCCGCCGGCACGCCCTTGGATATCGCGGACAGCGGCGCGATATGATCGGTGGTGATGCTGTCGCCCAACAGCGCCAGAATGCGCGCACCTTGAAAATCGCCGCGCGGATTTTTGGCGAGCCATGCCTCGGTGAAAAACGGCGGCTCCTTTAACATATTGCTCGCCGGATCCCAGCGGAAGGTCGCGCCCTCGGGCACCTTGATCGCCTTCCAGTGCGGCCCGCCTTCCTCGCAGTGGCCGTAACGCTGCAAAAATTGCTCGCGCTTGAGATGGCGCTCCACGACGCCGGCGATTTCCTCGTCCGAAGGCCACACGTCCTTGAGATACACCGGCTGGCCGTCGCTGCCCGTGCCCAGCGCATCCTGTGTGATGTCCGTGAGGATGGTGCCCGCGATGGAGTACGCCACCACCAGCGGCGGCGACACCAGATAGCCGCCCTTCACCTCCGGGTGAATGCGCCCCTCGAAATTGCGATTGCCCGACAGCACCGAGCACAGCGTCAAGTCTTTCTGCTCGATCTGTTCGCTGATCGGCGGCGGCAGCGAACCCGAACCGCCCGCGCAGGTCATGCAGCCATAACCGATCACCTGAAATCCCAGCGTATCGAGCGACGCCTGCAAGCCGGATTCATTCAGATAATCGCTCACCACCGGCGAACCGGGCGAGAGCGAGGTCTTCACCCACGGCCTGGATGTCAGGCCTTTGCGCACCGCGTTACGCGCGAGCAGCCCCGCCGCCACCAGCACGGAGGGGTTCGAGGTATTGGTGCAACTGGTGATCGCGCCGATCACCACGTCGCCGTCGCGCACTTCGCCCGCCGCGCGTGGCGCATTCGCGGGCGGCGGCTTGACCGCGGGAAACCCCTTGAGAAAACTCTCGCTGGCCTTCGACAGCGGATGGCGATCCTGCGGCAGGCGCGGGCCGGACACCGACGGTTCGATCGAACCCAGATCGAGTTCGAGCGAGTCACTGAACACCGCATCGCCGGGCGCGGCGCTCCACAAGCCCTGCGCTTTGGCGTACGCCTCGGCGAGCGCGATGTCTTCCGCCTTGCGTCCGCTCAACTCCAGATAGCGCAGAGTTTCGTCGTCGATGGGGAAAAACGCCATGGTCGCGCCGTACTCGCAGGCCATGTTGGACAGCGTGGCGCGCTCCTGCAGGCGCATGGTTTTCACCCCCGGCCCGTGAAACTCCACCCACTTGCCGATCACGCCCTTCTGCCGCAGCCGCTGGGTGACCGTGAGCGCGAGATCGGTAGTCGTGACGCCGGGCTTCAACGCGCCGATGATGCGGCAGCCCACCACGTCGGGAATCACCATCGATATCGGTTGGCCCAGCATGGCGGAAGCCGCCTCGATGCCGCCCACGCCCCAGCCCATCACGCCCAGCGAATTAATCATCGGCGTGTGACTGTCGCAGGCCACCAGCGAATCCGGGAATGCATGCAGCCGGCCGTTGATAGTGTCGCTCCACACCGGGCGCGACAGAAACTCCAGATTCACCTGATGAATGATGCCCGCGCCCGGCGGAATCACGCGAAAATTCCTGAATTCCCGCTGCGCCCATTTCACCAGCTCGTAGCGCTCGCGGTTATCCTTGAATTCAAGATCGAGATTTTTCTCGAAGGCATCGGCGGTGCCAGCGAATTCCGCGATCACCGCGTGATCGATCACCAGATCGGTGTTGCGCAACGGATTCACCTTGCGCGGATCAAAGCCCGCCCGCGCCATCGCATCGCGCATCGCCGCCACGTCCGCCAGCATCGGCACGCCCGACGAATCCGGCAGCACCACGCGCGTGGGGTTCAGCGACACGC
>VFLF01000430.1 GCA_009885185.1 Nitrosomonadales bacterium
AATGGCATACGGCAGCGCACGAATGACGTGTTTGCAATTTCTAATTGGGACGTACTAAATGGGAACACTTCGTTGATTCAGTGCGGATTTTTTTTGTAAGCAATGTCAAATTTGAACCGTACGACGCAAAATAAACCGTCATTTAAAACTTCTACTTTTCGTTATACGGCTTAAGTTGAGAGTATGGCCAAGTTTGAAATAGATTTCCTTGCCGACTATAGCGACCAATCCATAGTCAAAGAACTACAAAGGATCGCCAAATCTCTAGGCAAGGACTCTGTTTCGACCGACGACATAGAAACTTACGGAAGACTGAGTTATTCCGTCGTTAATAAGCATTTCGGCTCGCTGAGAAAAGCCCTTGAGGTTGCTGGTCTAAAACCACAGCGGTATATGAATGCGGCCGACGATGAACTTCTGGGAATCCTTGTTGAGCTTTGGGAAACAGTATTGGAAAAGGAAGGAAGAACACCCGAAAAAGATTTGAAGGCATTTAATTTTCCTGTATCCGGTGACACCTACACGAGGCATTTTGGATCATGGAAAAAAGCTCTCTTTCAGGCGTACGAATCAGTGAACACAGAGGGACTAGAAGACGAAGGTCTTCCTAAAAGTAACGCAGATTTAAACCCGAAGAAGTCCCGAACGCTTTCACTTCGCAAGCGGTTCTTTGTGCAAAAGCGGGATGGTTTTACTTGCTGCATGTGTGGCGCAAACGGTCGCGGAGTTAAATTGGAAGTTGATCATATTGTTCCTGCAACCGAGGGCGGCACAGACGCTCTCTGCAACCTTCAAACATTGTGTTTTGAGTGCAACCGTGGGAAAAGAGACTCTCTATAAAGCGCCGTATAACTATGCGTCGCAACCGACCGCCTTCGGCGGCGGTTGAACGCAAACGTTAGGAGTCAGAAGTAACGTAGTCATCCAACTTCGAGGAGGCGCACGATGGGCAATAGCGGAACTTACAAGGGCAACTGTTTTTGCGGTGCAGTCCAATTCACGGTAGCGAGCGAGCCAGCTGCTATGGGCTTTTGCCATTGCGCTTCGTGTCGCCACTGGTCTGCAGGACCGGTTAACGCCTTTACGCTTTGGAAACCGGATGCCGTAACAGTCACTCAGGGCAAGGACAAGATCGGCACTTACAATAAGACCTCGAACAGTTCCCGTAAGTGGTGCCGAACCTGCGGCGGCCATCTTTTCACTGATCATCCGGCGTGGAGCCTGATTGACGTGTACGCCGCGACCATTCCGAGCTTTCCGTTCATGCCTGGTGTGCATGTGAACTATCAGGAAACGGTATTACCCATCAAGGACGGATTGCCAAAGCTGAAAGATCTGCCGAAGGAAATGGGTGGCTCGGGAGAGGCGGTGCCCGAATAAGCTTGGTACGTGCTCGCGCACCACGAAGCGTTCGCGTGACTCCTAACTCCAGGTGGAACGGACGGGCAAAGGCCGCCCAACGTTCACCCACGCGGGCGTGCTTAGTGCCCGTCTTTTCGCGCTAGTCCACCCGCACGCCCGCCGACTTCACCACCTTCGCTCACTTCGCGATTTCGTTGCGGAACTGCGCGTTGAACTGCTCCCGGATACGCAACGCGTCTTCCGGGCTACCTGATGAAGAAGCAAGCGGTACATCGGGTCGGGTTGACCCTGCCGAAAACATGGCGAATAATGATTTCATTACCATCAAAGGGGGAAGAAACATGAGATTTCAGAACTTTGCAAAGACCGCAACGACGCTCACGATGGCGCTCACGCTTGCGGTGCCGGCGCTGGCGACGGCGGCTTCAAGCACTTCGAACTCTAAATCGACCACGAGCAAGCACACCACCAGCAGCGGCAGCAGCGCCGGACGCTCCACGACGCAGGGCAATACCACCAAACACACCAGCAAAACGGGAGCCAGCGCAGGCAAGTCGGTGACGCAAGGCAACACTACCAAGCACTACGACAAGTCCGGCAAGCAGGTCGGCAAGTCAGTGACGCAGGGCAATACCACGCGTACCGTGGACAATTCCGGCAAGACGGTCACCAAGTCCACCACCACCGGCAATACCACGGTGCATAAAGATGCACAGGGAAAAACCGTCGGCAAGACGGTTACCAAGTAACGCTGCCCTGACGTTAAGCTACCGGCGCATTTTCCCGCAAGGGGTGTCGTGAAAACGACACCCCTTTGCTTTTGCGCTAATCGACGCGCACGCCCGCCGACTTCACCACCTTCGCCCACTTCGCGATCTCATTGCGAAACTGCGCGTTGAACTGCTCCGGCGTGCCGCTACCCGGCGTGGCGCCGAAGCTGCGCAGGCGCTCGCGCATGTCAGATGCTGCAAGCCCCTTCATCACATCCGCGTTGAGCCGCGTGATGATATCTTTGGATGTGCCGGCGGGCACAAAGAGACCAAACCACGCATCCGCGTCGTAGCCCGGCACACCCGCTTCGGCGACGGTAGGCACCTCCGGCGCGAGCGGTGAGCGTTGCGCCGTGCTCACACCCAGCGCGCGTAACTTGCCCATTTTTGCCAGCGGCGCAAGCGTCAGGATGTTGTCAAACTGCGCCGGCACCTGGCCCGCGAGCACATCCACGGTCGCGGGCGCCTGACCTTTGTAATGCACGCTGGTCATTTTCACGCCGGCGAGCGAGCTGAACAACTCCATGAACAAATGCGCACCGGAGCCCGCGCCGGCAGTGACGTAGTTGACCTCGCCGGGCCGCGCTTTCACGAACGCGATGAACTCCTTCACGGTTTTGACCGGCATCGACGGATGCGTGACCAGCATGAACGGCGTGGTCACCACATGCGCCACACCCGCCAGATCACGCAGCGGATCGTACGCGAGCTTCGCATAAAGCGACGGATTGATCGACAGCGATACGCTGCCCATGAACAGCGTGTAGCCGTCCGGCGGCGAACGCACCGCGAGTTCCGCGCCGATGTTGCTCGCCGCGCCCGGCCGGTTATCGACGATCACCTGCTGGCCGAGGCTTTCGTTCAGTTTTTGCGCGATCGCGCGTGTGGCGATGTCGGTGGCGCCGCCCGGCGGAAAGCCAACAATGATGCGCACGGGTTTGACCGGGTAGGTCTGCGCATAGGCGGCGGGTGCGACAATCAACAAGGGAAGTAAATATAAGTATTTGTTTTTAAACATAATTTACCCT
>VFLF01000480.1 GCA_009885185.1 Nitrosomonadales bacterium
CGGGATTGAAATTCTGGCTGCCGCCGCGAAATTGCACATTGCCCAGCCGGTCGGCGCGATAGCCACGCAGCAGCGCGTAATCGAGGTGTATCGCTTTTTCCAGCACGTATTGCTTGCCATCAAACTCGCGAAGCTCGCGACCCGTCACCAGATCAGTGCCCACGCTGGTCGGCGAATAAAACGCGGCCAATCCCGCACCGCCCGCGCGGCAACGCTCGACCAGAATACCCTGCGGCACCAGCTCGACTTCAAGGGTGCCCTCATTGATTTGCTGCTCGCTCGCGGTGGGCGTGCCGGGGCGCACCGAAAACGCGACGATCACTTTTTTAACCTGCTTGTTCTCAGCAAGGATTTGCCCGCGCGTCGCGCCGGGGTCGCCCAGCGAATTGGCCACGATAGTCAGGTTCTTCGTGCCCTTGTCGCGCAGCGCCACGATCAGGGTTGTGGCAAAACGGTGCGCCACGCCAAAGCCTGCGATGGCGACGGTGGCGCCGTCCTGAATGTCCGCGAGCGCGGCTTGCGCCGAATCAACTACCTTGTTCATGGGGGTTCTCTCTCGTGAATTGGAAATAACGGGAAACAACTGACAGCTCACACGCCTGCCGTATGCGCGAGACCTTAGCAGCCTGATTTTACCGCGTCAATGTGGAGTCCATACTGCTGGCAGCGTGGTTGTTACGACTTGCCCAAAAACCGTTTGCTGATAATTCCGCCCACCATCAAAAAGCCGGCGTTGGTCAGGAACACCGCCGCGTAGCCCGCCGCCGAACCCACCGCGCCGAAGAACAGCGGAATCACAAAATGCGCCACCTGATTCACCGTGATGCGCATGCCCGCCGCTTCGCCCTCGCGGCCCTTGGGTGAAGCGTTAAACACCAGCGTCATCGACAGCGGCTGTCCGACGCCCGCGCCTATGCCCAGCAAAAACGACACCGCCGCCAATGCCCAGGCATTGGTAAACAGCGGAAACATGCAAAACGCCGCGCACGCAACAAACATCGCGTAAGTCAGCGTCTGCGTTTCGCCGAGACGCTTCACCGCGTACGGCAACACCACGCGCACCACGATAATCGCAATCGCGAATGCACTCAGCACCGAACCGATGGCGGTGGCCGACATGCCAAGCGAGCGACCGTAAATCGGCATGAAAAACTGATACACATCCCACGCCGACGACACGATGCCGCTGGCGATCAGCGTGTTGCGCAGCGGCTTGATTTTCAGCAGATCAAACAGCCCACCCTTCACCGCCGCCGCTTTGGAATGCACATTCGGAATCCAGCGCGAGGCCATCGCCGCCATCGCAATCGCGGGCACCAGCGCCACGGCCAGCAGGGCAAAGGTGCGCGCGTGTCCGATATTGTCGATCAGCACGCCGGCAATCAACGGCCCGCCAAAATTCGCCGAGGCATACCCCAGACTCAACAAACTGAAGCTACGCGCGCGGCCCTCCGCGCCGGTGATCGCGCCGACCAGCGTCTGGATCGACAACTGAAAGGTCATGAACGAAATGCCCAACAGCGTCGCGGTGACATACAAGGTCATCACCGAGGGCAACAGCCACGGCAGCAGCAGCGCCACGAAAATGCCGATAGCGCCCAGCAGCAGCGGCAGCTTGTAACCGATGCGATCCGCCATGCGCCCCATCGGCAGCGCCAGCACGCAAGGGAGCGCGGCATACAACGACACAATCGTGCCCACCACAAACGGCCCGCCGCCCTGATCGATCGCGAACAGCGGCACCGCAAGGCGGCTGCCCGCAAAGCCGATGTGCGTGAAAAACGCCATCAGGATGAGGAGGTAGAGGGTCACAGCGGGGGCAAATCCAGAATGATGCGAATATCAATCTGGAGTGTAACATAACCATTTGTTTTTATTGATTATTTCAATTAGTCCCAGATGGAGTGCGGACTATTCCGAATATAACTTTTCGCCACACGGGCAACAAGCGTGCAATGAAGGCACAAAGAGTTTGCCCTAACCACGCTCGCCGGCTACGACTTAGCCGAAGGTCGCAGCGCTTCGTAATTTACCTGTATTTGATTTGCAAAATCTCGCCAGGTTCGATAGACCCGAAAGAAAGAACGCTTTAAGTTCAACTTACCTGTCCGCGAAGAAAGTTGGCCACACAATTCCAGCACGTCCAAGCGCAATGCCTCCCACTGTTCTCGAAGTAACAGCTTCGCTATTACGCTTAAAATTGCAGCCGCAAAGCAGTCTAAAGTTCGCAATCAATTAACTCGTTTATCTTAAAGTAAGTTCAAACACACAGATTGGGAGCCCGACATTTACGCCCGCGTATCGTACCCCGGCAACACCCGCATATCGATCACGCAAGCCGCGCCCGCGCGCGCGGCGGTAATGCCCTGCTGAATCGCGGGCAATATATCTTCGGTCTTTTCAATCGGCCCGATGCCCAGCGCGCCCTGCGAGCGCGCCATGGCAGCGATGTCCACGGGTGGATCATCGATGCGCTGACCGATCCAGCGGTTTTCTTCCGGACGACCGCGGTTGGCGGCCATGCGGCCCTGATGGCGTTCGTCGTTGTAGAACGAGCGGTTGTTGCAGACGATGATGAGGCACGGAATGCCGTAATGCACCGCCGTCCAGATGGCGGTGTTGCCCATCAAAAAATCGCCGTCGCCGACAAGGCCCACTGCGATGCGTCCGCTGCCTTTTAATGCCAGACCCGCGCCGACAGTCATCGGCGGGCCGGAACCCACACCTGCGCCGCCGTCATGTCCGATGTAATCGAGCGGATGGCGGAAATGCGTGTAGGCGCCGTTCCAGCCCAGCGGAAAGCGCGTGTAGCAAACCTCTACGCCTTGCGTGGCTTCTTCTAGCGCCAACGCCACGCCACGCAGCGATACCGCATTCGGCGGCGCGGGCAGCACCGGGGCCGCGATCATTTTCGGCGCGGTGGTGCGCGCTCTCACCGCATCGAGCAGCAGCGGCACGGCGGCATCGGTTTCGCACAGCATGAAGACATCCATCGGCGGCAAGCCAAAATGATCCGCGCCGCCGCCGCGGTGGTTATGCTGATCGCACGATACCTGAATGACTTTCGCGGTGATGGGCTGGTCACCAAACGCTTGTTTTAGCGTGCCCGATAAATCCAGCGCATCCAAAGACAAAATCACGTCGGCCTCGCGCACCATCGCGCGCCCTTCGTCGGTGAGGTACGA
>VFLF01000357.1 GCA_009885185.1 Nitrosomonadales bacterium
ATGCCTTCTTCGAGGCTCCACGACTCGCTACGGCTGTACTGGAAATACAGGTCAGCGTAGTCAACCTGATGCTGCATGATCTGGCCAAATACGGTATTGAGCTTGGCGTCGTTCAACTCATACGGCGCGAGCAGCGTGTCGTATGCGGTGGAAAAGTTGATCTCGGGTGTGGCGGTGGCACTAGCAATGACTGACAAAATAATCCTTTAAAAACAAATAGTTATATCAAAGTCCGATGGCCCAGCGCCGGCAGGTTGCGGCGCAGACCCTGCAAGTGTGACAGGTTTACGTCGGCAGTCACAACGCCCGCGCCGCGCGGCAGGCGGTTGAGCACCGTGCCCCACGGATCGATCAGCATGGTGTCGCCATGTGTTTCACGACCGTTTTCGTGACGCCCACCCTGCGCCGGCGCCACCACATAGGCAAGGTTTTCAATCGCCCGCGCGCGCAGCAGCGTTTCCCAGTGCGCGCGGCCCGTGGTTTCGGTAAACGCCGATGGCACAAAAATAATATCGACATCTTTCATCGCGCGATACAGCTCCGGAAAGCGTAGGTCATAACAAATCGACAATCCGATGCGGCCGAACGGCGTGTCCACCGTCACCGGCATGTCGCCCGGCTCGATGGTGCGTTCCTCGTGATACTGCTCAGCGCCCATCTGAAATCCGAACAGGTGAATTTTGTCGTAACGAGCCACCTGCTTGCCAGTGTGGTCGTACACCAGACAACTGTTGCGCACGCGCTTGGGATCGTCCGACACCAGCGGCGCGGAACCGCCGACGATCCACACGCCGTGCTTTTTCGCCGCCACCGATAAAAAGTTCTGGATCGGGCCATCGCCTTCTATCTCGCGCACCGCCACCTTGTCGGTATCTTTCATACCCATGATGCCGAAGTATTCCGGCAGCGCCACCAATTGCGCACCCTGATCAGCGGCCAACGCAATCAGGCGGGCTGCTTCGGCCAAATTGTCGGCCACGCGCGGCGCGGAAACCATTTGCAACGCCGCGATGCGCGATGACGCACGCTTCGGCGTGTCCGTGGAGGTGGCGGTGGACTCAGGTGCAAAACGGGAATTCATGACGGATATCCTGATCATTAACCTATCGAATGACGCGGCACGCCGCTACTGCGCCTTGCGCGCAGCGTCGGCACGCTCGGCTTCCACGCGCGCAGCTTCGGCACGTGCCGCCTCGGCGCGCTGGGGCCCGGAGATACGCGCCACCAAGGGATCGGCCCAGGTGCCGGTCACGCTGTAGTTAAACGCCACCATGTCGTCGAGCGGGTCCTTGAGCAGCTTCTGCGCCACGAAAGCCACGATGCCCGCGATGGGACCGCCGACCAGCGCGCCGACGATGGACACGCTATCCGACACATGCGGATTGACCTTGACACGCAGGTTCTGGGTTTCCTTATTGATATCCGCCGTGCCGCTCATCACCACGCGCGCGGACGGGCCGTTGAGGCGAAAGTTTTCCGTGGTGACAATGCCGCGTTCGAGCTTAACCACGCCTAGCACTTCATCGAAGGCGAAGCCATCGCCGAAGACGTCACGAAAATCCAGCGACAGCCGCCGCGGCAGGGATTGCAGGCTGATGACACCCAGCAGTTTTCCGATGCCCGGCTCCATCTTGAGGAACTGTCCCTTCACCGCCTGCAACGCAAAACTGCCCGACAACGTCGGATAATCAAGCTGCTGCGGCCCGCCGCGCCAGGTCAGCATTCCGTCGATCGACGCCATGCCGCGGCGCACGCCTTCCGGATAGCCCAGGCGTGTCAGCGTCTTGCCCACGTCGGTAATGCTCCAGCGCACATTGACCGTGGTGCGCGGACTGGCGAGCCACGATTGCCAAACCCCATCCACCGTCAGCGTGCCGTCCGGGTTGGTCACCGTGAGTTGTTCGATACGCCAGTCGCGATCCTGCGGCGTAGCCTTCAGTTCGAGCTTGCCCAGCGGCTTGATGCCCATCTGGAAATTCTCCGCCACGATATCCAGCGCGGGCAATTGCGGCGTTTCGCTCACCAGCGGTTTTTCCGCGGGCGGCGCCGCGACCGCAACCGCAACAGGTGTGGCCGCGGGAATGATGAATTTTTTCATCCGCGCGGTGAGCCGGCCCCTGCCCGCGGAATGCCAATCGGCCGTACCCTCGAACTCCTTGCTGTTCAGCGTGTAGCGGGTGGTCGCGGCATCGGCCTTCACGCTGGTGATCGCCACGTCGTTGAATCTCCGGTCGTATACCTCCAACTCACCGAACTTCACGTCGAGACCCGCCAACGAATAGGTGATGCCGCTGTCGCTGTCGCTGCCGGCGCCGCCGACGCCACCGGCGATTTTCAGCCAGCCGTCGAGATTCACCGATTTCAGACTGCCGCTCACCCACACACCGTCGCGTTCCGGCTCGCGCGCCGCGCCCCCGCCCAATTGCACCACGCCGCGGTCAATCACCGTGCGCGTGCCTTCGTGGTGGCGGCTCAAGCGCACGCTGACAATATCGCCATAGGTCAATCCCACCACGTCGCGGTCGTTGCTGACAAAGCGCCGCTCGACGCGCACCGGCACGCTCTCGGCGGCTGTCTTGATAAACGGCGCCGGCAGGTTGGAGGCGATGCCCTGCAGGTTGGATTCCAGCACCAGGTCAACGGTTTTTTTGCGCACGTTGACCGAGCCTCGCCAATCCGCCGCACCGCGCACCTGACCCAGCCACGCCGGCCCGCCGGCCCGCCGCATCGCATCCGGCGCAACGCGCCCCTGCAGCCCAATTCTTATCGTGCCGTCGCGTTGCGTGCCGCCCGATATCGTCATGGGCCCGCCGAAAAACACCGCGTTGGCGCCGGGCACATTCACGCCCGTCTCGGTGAACTCAAGTCTGCCGGTAAGTTGCTCGAGAGGCGGCAGCGACGGCTCGATCACCAGGCGGTTTCCGGTCATCTGGAAACCGCCGGCCAGCCGCGTCTTGCCCATATCCGTCAACGGCAACACCAGCTTGAGATCGAGCTTGCCCGCGCCCTCGCCCTGCATACCGTCGGTAAAATGCTCGATATAGTCCGCCACCGGGCTGGTGACGATGAATTTCAAAAAGTCTGACGTGGGACCTTCGGCCTCTCCGGCCACCGTCAGCACCCGCCCCGCCGGTTTCGTCAGGTCCGGCATCTCCGCATGCACCTTGGCCAGTCGCACGCCGTAAATCGTGCCGCGGTTCGCCACGATATCCATGCGCTTGCCGCGAAACGCGAAATCGCCGTCGATGTTTTCAATATTGGGCCAGCCGGCGCCGTAATGCAGCGCGCCGCCGGAGATTTTGGCGGTCACGAAGAAGGTGCCGCCCTTGTTGTCCGGAAACGGAAATTCGCGCATGTCGCCCTTGACGCGAAAACTCACATCCCCGGAAGTACCGGCCACAAACGCGCTTTCCATCCATGGCCGAGCCGATTTGGCGACGTTGAGCGGCAGGTAGTGCATGATGCGGCGCGCATCGGCGCGCATCAGGTTGCCGGTGAGGTCAATAATGCCGGGCTGATCGGGAACCGCGCGATAGCTGCCGCTTAAGGTTCCCGCCAGATCGGCGTTGTGATACGACACGTTGGACAGCTTGATCTCGAAGCCCCTGTTCCCGTCCTTATCCTTGTCCTTACCCCTGTCCCTGTCCTTGAGATCACGCGTCCACGCCGCATGCGCGGTGAGCGTGTCGAACTGCAACACCTCCTTGAACAGATCGGGCAAGTCGAGCTTCATTTCGCGCGCCGTCAACTGGCTGTTGCCGCCTTTTTCGCTCGCGTCCAGCGTGCCGCTGATTCCCTGAAGTCCCGGCACCACGCCGAAACGATTCATCGCCAGATCCTCGAAGCGCGCACGTGCGCTGTATTTCGCCGGCGCCGGCAAGGCGCCTTCCCACTGGGTCTGCACGTCGAATAACCGGCCCCGCGGCGCCAACGCCGCGAGCCGCTTGCGCGTCTCGTCATCAAAGGGCAGATGGTCCGCCAGCGACATCAGCGGCACGATATCAATCTGATTGGCCTTGATTTCACCCGCCGCCACTTGACCCTGAGCATCCAGCCCGGCCTTCAGTGTCAAATCCATCGGTTGCAACACCAGATCGCCGGCGGTGCCGACGGTACTAAGCGCCAATTGCTGCGTCGAAAACTCCACCGACCTGGGTGTTTTCTTCCAGCCCACGCGACCGGCAAGATTGGTTAAATCAAGCTCAGGCAGATGTTTCGCCAGTCGCGTGCGCACATTGGAGAGCCGTACATCGGCGGTCAATTCCGTCAGTGTCAGCGCCTTGAAGCCCGCCCACGCCCGCACCGCCCCTGCACCGCGCGGGAACTCGAAGGGAAACGGTATCCAGGTACGCCACGCCGCGATGTCGGCATAATCGAGCTGCACAAAAAGGCGCCCGCTCCAGCCGGCCAGATCGCTCAACGCCTTGCCTTCCAGATCGCCGCGCAAATCGATGGGGCTTGCCAAGTGTGCCGGCGGAATCGCCTTTAAACCAAAACGATGATGCTGGCCGCGATTGACCAGATGCAACTGCACTTGTGTCAGCGTCAACGCCGGCGCGCCGCGCAATTCGTCGGTCCATTCGATGGCCGAGTTATGAATCTCGATATCGCGTTGCGCCAGCAGCCACCTGGAAAACCCGCCCTCGCTGGTATCGCCGGACATTTCGATGCCCGCGACTGAAAACATGCCCTTCTTGTCGCGGCGGATATCCAGCGACGTTTCGTAAAAATCCAGCGAATGAAAACGCGCGCTCCACGTCGCCACCGAGGTCCACGATAACGTGCTGTCCACCCGCTGCAACGTCAGCGCGGGACGGCCCGTCTTGTCGTGCAACACCACGCCGCCGAGCTTGAGCTGCGGACGCAAGCCCTCCCAACTGGCAACGATGCTCCCGATGGTCACCCGCTGCCCGACCGCTTTGCTCACGGACTGTGCAATCGTTTCCCGGTAACTCTCGATATTGGGCAGCAACCCATAACGCAGGGTCAGCACCGCGGCCGCCACGATCAAGGCCAGCGCGACCGTGATCCACACAAGCTTGCCCCAAGCCCATGCCGTCATCCGCCGCAAGCCGCCGAAAATCGCCTGTGTCGTCACTCGATGCCTGTTAATATATAAAAATGAGGCTGCAATCAACCCACAAAGAAGAAATAAATAATAATAAAAACAATAACTTAGAAACTTTTCACCACCCTGCCATTCTACTGTGTTTTATCAGGCCATGGAACCCGCCAAACGTTCCCTAACAGCGTTCCCCAAGCGTTCCCCGCAGGTCCATTAACGTGCCGACAACGATCTCCGTGGACGATGCCGTCGCCCACGCGCGACGCTTCAGCCGCTATCTCGAACGGAGTCTGACGGCACAACCGCGGCTGCTGGAGGGTGTGGACCTGCGTGCGCCGTGCCAGGTGACCTGGGCGGCTGACGATGCCACGCTCACACGCGAGAACATGCAGCAACGGCTGCGGCGCCTGCGCCAGCAGACCATGGCGGCGATTATCGTACGCGATCTGACCGGCTGGGCCGACCTCGCCGAGGTCACGCAAGCCATGACAAGACTTGCCGAATGCACGATCCACGCCGCACTTGAATGGGTCAAGCATGACTTGGCGCAAACCCTGGGCACGCCACGCGGCCCGACCGGCCTCGCGCAGCAACTGCACGTGGTCGGCATGGGCAAGCTCGGCGGCGGCGAACTGAACGTATCGTCGGACATTGATCTGGTATTCATCTATCCCGAAGAGGGCGACACCGACGGCGCGCGTTCGCTGAGCAATCACGAATACTTCTCCCGCGCCGGACGCGCGCTGATCAGCCTGCTGGCCGAGCCGACCGGGGACGGCTTTGTGTTTCGCGTCGATATGCGGCTGCGGCCCTACGGCGACAGCGGGCCGCTGGTGGCGAGCTTCGACATGCTGGAAAATTATCTGGTCACGCAGGGGCGCGAATGGGAGCGCTACGCGTGGATCAAGGGACGCGTGCTCACCGGCGATCAGGGCAACGAGTTGATGGCGTTGGTACGGCCATTCGTGTTTCGACGCCACCTCGATTACAGCGCCTTCGCCTCGATGCGCGAACTGCACGGCCAGATACGCAGTGAAGTCACGCGCCGTGACATGGCCGGCAATATCAAGCTCGGCCGCGGCGGCATACGTGAAATCGAATTTATCGCTCAAGTGTATCAGTTGATACGCGGCGGCCACGATGCCGCGCTGCGCCGACAGCCCACGCTGGAGGTGCTGGCGCTGCTCGCTGGGCGCAGCCTGCTGCCTGCAACCGTCACCGCGGAGTTAACGCAAATCTATGTTTTTCTCAGGAATTTAGAGCATCGGCTGCAATACCTCGACGACCAGCAAACGCACTCGCTGCCAGCCCACTTCGACGACCAGGCGCGCATCGCGCACAGCATGCGCTACGCGGACTACGACGCGTTCATGGCGGTGTTGACTGCGCATCGCGAAGCGGTGGCAAGACACTTTGACGCCATTTTCACGGCCGCCCCCGGCGAACAGCACGCGCTGGCATCGTTATGGACGAATAGCAACGATGGCGATGCAGCGGCCGCGGTCGCGCAACTCACGGCGCTCGGCTATCAGCGAGCAGCCGAATTACAGGCGCGCATCGCACATCTGCGCGAATCCGCGCGCTACCGCCAGATGCCCGCCGGCAGTCAATCGCGCTTTGACCGGCTTATCCCGCTGGCGATAGAAAGCGCCGCGACCGGCGGCAACCCTGATACGACGCTCGAACGGCTGCTCACGTTTCTGGAAGGCATCGGTCGCCGTGAATCGTATCTCGCCCTGCTCGAAGAGTATCCGCAGGCGCGTGAACAACTCACCGCACTCATGCGCGCGAGCCCATGGGTGGCGCAGTACCTGACGCAACATCCCATCCTGCTGGACGAATTGCTGGATGCACGCGCGCTGCACACGCCGCCTGACTGGCCGGCACTGGCCGCCGGGTTGAGTGCCGCGGTTGACGGCATGGACGGCGACACTGAACGGCAACTGGATGTGCTGCGCCATTTCAAGCATGCGCAGACCCTGCGCCTGGTAGCGCAGGATCTGGCGGGCGGGTTGCCGCTGGAAACCCTCAGCGACCATCTGTCCGACCTGGCCTGCGTGGTGCTGAACGAAACGGTGCGGCAGGCGTGGCTCGGGGTCCGCCAGCGGCATCGCGACGCGCCCGCATTTGCCGTCATCGGCTACGGCAAACTGGGCGGCAAGGAGCTCGGTTACGCCTCAGACCTCGATCTCGTGTATCTATTCGATGACGACGCGCCCGGAGCCATCGAAAATTACTCGCGGCTCGCGCAACGCATCGGCACCTGGCTCAACAGCACCACCGCCGCCGGGCAGCTTTACGAAACCGATCTGCGGTTGCGCCCCGACGGCGACAGCGGTCTACTGGTCAGTTCGCTGCAACGTTTTCGCGAATACCAGAGCAGTCGAGCATGGGTATGGGAGCATCAGGCGCTGACGCGCGCGCGCTTTGTCGCCGGCGACGCCGCCATCGGCGCCGCATTCGAGGTACTGCGCCGCGAAGTGCTGCGCCGTCCGCGCGCACTGCCGGCGCTGCGCAATGACATCGTGGCTATGCGCGAAAAAATGCATGCCGCCCATCCCAACCGCAGTGAGCTGTTTGACGTGAAGCATGATCGCGGCGGCATCGTCGATGTTGAATTTATGGTGCAGTACCTGGTACTGGGGCACACCCACTGGCACGAAGCGCTGACCGGCAACATCGGCAACCTCGCGCTGCTCAAACTCGCCGCAACATTGGGATTGATAGGCCACGCCGGCGCCGATGCCGCACACGCCGCCTACCGCGAATTCCGGTACCTGCAACACACGCTGCGCCTGCAGGGGGAAGCGTATGCACGCGTGCCCGCGCCGTCGGTCGCCGATCACGCCGCCGCGGTGCGCGCCCTTTGGAAAACCGTGATGGAACCGGCATAGTGGGACCTGCATAGCCGTGGCGGATTACGCGCGCGGGCCCACCAGCCAGTACGCCGTTATATTGCCCTTGCCGCGCACGTTAAGCGTCGCCGGCCCCTCGAATTCATACAGCGCATGCATGCGTTGATAAGTCGCCACGTCCACCAGCACGGTTCCCGCGTCGGCTTCGTCGGTCACGCGACTGGCCATGTTAACCGTGTCGCCCCACAGATCGTAGATGAATTTCTTGATGCCGATCACGCCCGCCACCACCGGGCCAGTACTCACGCCGATATGCAGGCGCAAACGCGTGGCGCCCACGGGCGGCAGCGTTTCCATGAACGCCAGCATGTCGAGCGCCATGTCCAGCATGGCGCTCGTGTGACGTAAATCATCCACCGCGGGTGGCGCGCCGCCGATGCCGGTCAATCCGCCCGCCACCATGTAGGCATCGCCGATGGTCTTGATTTTTTCCAGGCCATGTCGCTCGGCCAGCGCATCAAAATGCGAGAACACGCGGTTGAGCGACTCCACCATCACGATAGGCGGCTGCTCGCTCGACAGCCGGGTGAAATCCTTGATATCGGCGAACATCACTGTGACGTTGGCGAATCCATCGGCTATCGTGGCATCACTCGCCTTGAGCCGTTCCGCGATCGTTGCCGGCAGTATGTTCAGCAGCAGGCGTTCCGACTTGTCCTGCTCGGCCTGCAACAGCACGTGTTGCGCCTTAAGCGCGGCCTGTAATTTTTCGCGCTGACGCATAAAATACGTCACCAGCGTGTAAATGATTGACGACATCGCGACAAAATTCAGGGCGAAGAACACCGCGATAGACTGCATGCTGACGTTTCGCGGCAGCTCGCTCGCGAGGTAAAAATCGAACACACCCGACACGACGGCCAAAACCACGTAGGCGATAAACCACGGTATCGACTCGCGCGCGCCGTAAACCAGTATGGCGCCGATGGGCGCCAGCAGCGCCCACAACATCACTCCCGATGAACTCACGTAGCTGCCGATGCTCCACTGCATCACGAACGGCACGAACAAAAACAGACCGAGCTGGATCAGCCGGAACACATCGAAATTGCGTGTCCACAGGTACATCGACAGCGAAACCGCCGTGGCGAGGATGTAGACGAACGGCACCGTCGCGGAAAACTTGATGCCCATCGCTTGATAGATCACCAACCACAATATCGAACCCACGCCCATCGCGGCGCTGGCAAATATCAGCAAGGTCTTGCGCAGCCGGTCTTCTTCGCTATCCGCGGCGGAAACCGCCCGCCTGCCGAGGCCGTTCAACCAGTCACGAAGTGCCTGTATCAACCGTGCTCCTTGCAATTGATGATGTATTGAATGCCGCTGCATTCTAATACGCCACGCCGCCACTTCGCCATGCCGCGCAGCAAATGCGTTAAAATGTTGGTTCTCACTGAACTTTGATGGAGCACTCTATGTCGATGGCGGACCGTGACGGGTTTATCTGGCAAGACGGCAAACTCGTGCCCTGGCGCGAAGCAACCACGCATGTACTCACGCATTCGCTGCACTACGGGCTGGCGGTATTCGAGGGCGTGCGCGCCTACAACACGGTCAAGGGCACGGCGATCTTTCGCCTGAAAGAGCACACCCAGCGGCTGCTCAACTCCGCGCACATCTATATGATGAAAATCCCCTATTCCATCGAGCAGTTGATGGAGGCGCAAAAAGAAGTGGTGCGCGCCAACAAGCTCGAATCCTGCTACCTGCGCCCGATAGCGTTTTACGGCTCCGAAAAAATGGGCGTCTCGCCCAAGGGCAACACCGTACACGTGGCCATCGCGGCATGGCCGTGGGGCGCGTATCTCGGCAACGATGCCATTGAAAAAGGCATCCGCGTCAAAACCTCGTCCTACGCGCGCCACCATGTCAACGTGTCGATGACGCGCGCCAAATACTCCGGCACCTACGCCAACTCCATTCTCGCCAACCTCGAAGCCACCGAACACGGCTACGACGAAGGCCTGCTGCTGGATGTCGATGGCTTTGTCGCCGAAGGCTCCGGCGAAAACCTGTTCATGATTAAAGACGGCAAGATTTACGAGCCTGAATTAAACAGCGCGCTGATCGGCATCACCCGCGACGCCATCATCACGCTCGCGCACGACATGGGCTACACCGTCGGCACCAAACGCATCACGCGTGACGATTTGTATATCGCCGACGAAGCCTTCTTCACCGGCACCGCTGCCGAAGTCACGCCCATACGCGAACTCGATGGCCGCACCATCGGCAGCGGCGCGCGCGGACCGATCACCGCCCAACTGCAAAAAGCGTTTTTCGAATGTGTGAACGGCAAATCCGAAAAGCACGCCGACTGGCTGACGCCGGTGGCGGCGTAAGTTCCGGGAGTCGCCGCATGGCCGAACAAACTGACAACAAATCGCGGCACATCGAAGTCACAGCGGCTGATCTGCCGCTGCACTGCCCGACACCGGCGATGCTGCTGTGGAACGCGCACCCGCGCGTGTTCATGCCGATTGAAACCACCGGCGAAGCGCTGTGCCCGTATTGCGGCACGAAATACACGCTCAAGGGCGGGCCGGCAAAGTCTGGGCATTAGTTGCACGCGGATTTGAACCACTTCACTTGCAGCGCAAACAAATTGGTCCCCTCGCCCCGCTTGCGGGGAGAGGGTTAGGGTGAGGGGCCGCGTGCGTCCCCTACCCACACCCCACCCCATGAAAATCCTCGTCGTCGCTCCCGCCTGGGTCGGCGACACTGTGATGGCGCAGCCGATGTTCCGGCTGCTGCACGAACGCCACGCCAGCCTCGCGCTCGACGTACTCGCACCCCCCTTCACCCTGCCGCTGCTATCGCGCATGCCCGAAGTTCGCCGGGGGATCGTCGCGCGCTTCGGCCACGGCGAACTCAAATTCAACGAGCGCCGGCAGCTTGCGCGCGAGCTGCAAGCCGAGCACTACGATCAAGCCATCGTGCTGCCGAATTCATTGAAATCGGCGTTGATACCGTGG
>VFLF01000078.1 GCA_009885185.1 Nitrosomonadales bacterium
CACGCCGGGAAGACCGCCGGTCCTGGCCGCTTCTTCGTCCTGGTGAATCGGGTTATGGTCAGCGCCGGCGCTGGCGTAGAGCGCCAGTTGCAGGCGGCTGATGGCGGGTTTGGCCAGCGGCTCAATCGCGTCGCCGACAGCGAGGTCATCGAAACGGATCATGTTGTCGTTCCCTGGCTGTTGCGCACCACGACGGTGATACGCAGATCGCAGACATGTTCTTCACGCTGGTTGTCGAGCCGGATGTCGGTGATGATGAATTCCAGCGCGCCGTTCTTTTTGTCATACACATCGACCACCTTCTGCCGTCCGGTCAGGACGTCGCCGGCGCACAGGTCGGCGTGATAGGTAAACGATTGTTCGGCATGCATGGCGCGCCGCTTGTCGATGCCCAGTTGGTCGAGAATCAGAAAACACTGGTTGGCTTCCATTGCGACTGCGAACGCAAAGCTGGGCGGTGCCGGTAGCGACCGGTAACCCGCCGCCTGCGCGGCCGCCTCATTGAAGTAGATCGGATTGGTGTCGCCGACCGCTTCGGCGAAGCTGCGGATCCAGCGTTTTTCCACTTCCACACGGAAGGGCGGATATTCCTTGCCGATAAGGCTTTTGTCGATCATTGTTGCAGGCTCCCTTTGCGACTATTGCTGGTTTTTTGGGTGCGATCGTCAGTCTGGAGATTCAGGCCGACGGCTGCGATAAAGGCGTTTCTGGCTTGCGCTAAATGGTCGCGCATGGCGGCTGCGGCGGCATCTCCGTCACCCGCCGCAAGTGCGGCGGCGATGCGTTTGAGACCCTTCAGCACCACGGTGCGTACCTTGGCCTTGTCGAGCGTGAGAAATCGCAGGTGATGCACGTGATCGGCATACAGTTCCGCGACGCGCGCCAGGCGGGAATTGGATACGAGCGCCAGCCAGGTCGTGCGGAAACGTTCGTTCGCTTCCATGAAAGCGGTGTTATCGCCTGCCTTGTGCGCGGCCATGCTGGCTTCAAGCGCCTCCATGATCGGCGCGCGTACAGCCGGATCGATGGTCTGCCTGGCTACCTGCCGCAGCGCTTCGGGTTCGATCAGGCTGCGGATCTCATAAATATCGTCGATATCAGTCAAGGTGAGGGAAGGGACCGCAAAGCTGCGACCATCGGAAACCACCAATCCTTCGTTGGCCAGGCGTGCCAGCGCTTCGCGCACTGGCGTGCGGGATACGCCGAGTTGGGCTGCCAGTTGCACTTCCTGTAGCGGTTGTTCTGGCGCAATCTTGCCGTTTCGAATATGGATCCGCAAAGTCTCGTAGACCCGCCCACTCAGGGCGACCGGGCGTTCAACGGGTTGTAATAAAGGGCCCATAGACAGCTTCACTTTCAGTTAAACAGAAAAGTACCGGGCCTGGTCGAAACCATCAGACGCAAGCCCAGTGGATACTGTATACCTTAAATTTGAGGATGTAAAGACTGGTTTGCCCCTCCACCCATTGCCCCGCGCAAAATGCGCTAAGGTCGCGCCATGAATATTTCTTTTTGGCGCCTGGGCTGGCGCTCTTTGTGGCGCGATTTGCGCTCGGGTGAACTCCGTTTGCTCATCGTTGCGGTGACGCTGGCAGTAGCGGCCTTGACTGCGGTAGGTTTCTTTGCCGACCGGCTCAAAGGCGGTTTGCAACGCGACGCACGGCAGTTGCTGGGCGGCGACGCCGTGATTTCCAGCGACAACCCGACGCCGGCCGTGTTTGCTGCGAAGGCGCGCACGCTGGGCCTGGAGGTGGTCGAAACGCTGGGCTTTCCTACCATGGCCCGTGCCAGTGACGCCAAGGGCGGCGGCACCAAGCTGGTGGCCCTGAAGGTGGTGGAGTCGGGCTACCCGCTGCGCGGCAGCCTGACGGTGGCGAGCCAGCCGGGAGGGGAGGACACCCTGACGCGGACTATTCCCCCGCCGGGCGAGGCCTGGGTCGATGCGCCCTTGCTGGACGGAATCGGTGTTCAGATGGGAGATCAGTTGCTATTGGGCGACGCCAGCCTGCGGATTGCAAAAATCATTGTGGACGAGCCCGACCGTGGCGCCGGTTTCATGAACTTTGCGCCACGCGTCATGATCAACCGCGCCGATGTGGAGGCCACCAAACTGATCCAGCCGGCCAGCCGAATGACCTACCGACTGGCGGTGGCCGGTGACGACCGGCGCATCAAATCTTTTGTGGACTGGGCGCTGATTGAAGTCAAAAAGCCCGAGGTGCGCGGTGTGCGCGTGGAGTCGCTGCAAGGGGGGCGCCCGGAATTGGGACAAACCCTGGAGCGGGCCGAGAAGTTTCTCAACCTCGTTGCCTTGCTGGCGGCGCTCCTGAGTGCCGTGGCGGTGGCACTGGCGGCACGCGGCTTTGCTGCC
>VFLF01000463.1 GCA_009885185.1 Nitrosomonadales bacterium
CCGCCCCAACTGGTGCCACCGCGCACGGTGAAATCCTCCCCACCAATGGCCACCGGGCGGCCATCCACCGCGCCCAGTCCCATGATGTACGGCGCGGGCACCACCTTTTTCAGTTGGCCATCGTCGCCGTAGGAAGCGTTGCCGGTGAGCTTGCCCACTTCCTGAAACGAACCCGCATCCAGCACGCCCGCGAATCGCTCGCGCACGGTGAGACGTCCTTGCTCGTGGTGACGCTGCACCGACGCCTCGCCGCCCAGCGCCTCGGCCCACTGGTGGCGCTGGGTAATTTCATCCACTTCCGGTTTCCAGCTCATCATGGGATTCCTTCTAAAAACTCGTGGGCCAGGTCGACAACAGGTGCTTGCCGATTCCTTTGCTCAGCCGCAGTTGATGCACCCCCAGCATGCGTATCAGATAATCGCGCGTTTGCTCCGGACGAATCACATCCTGCACCGCGTACACCGAAGCGATGTCGTAGACGGAGTTATCTTTTTGCATGGTTGCTTTTTTTTCGTCGAATCCCGGTTCGCCCGGCTTCAGCCCCGACACCACCGTCACCGCGTAATTAGGGTCCATGAAACTCACTTCTGCGGTCGGCCACGCCACAAACTCATCGGAATTTCTACCGCCGCCCATATTGATGTACGCCTGCCCATAAGTCTTGCGTACCAGCACGGTGAGCTTCGGCACGCTCACCAGCGCCAGCGCGTTCATGAAATTCATGATTTTTCCCGGTGCGCGCTTGCGCTCGGCTTCGACGCCGATGGCAAAGCCGGGCGTATCCACAAACATCAGTATCGGAATATTGTACGAATCGCATAACACCAGAAAGCTCACGATCTTGTCGCAGGCGTCGGCATCCAGCGCGCCGCCCTTGAACAGCGGATTATTGGCAATCACGCCCACGGTTTTGCCATCGAGACGCGCCAGTGCGGTAACGCCGGTCTTGCCAAATCGCGCCTTGAGTTCAAACCAACTGTCTTTATCGACGATGCATTGCAACACCTTGCGCATATCGTAGACCTGCGTGCGCGACGCCGGAAGCATGTTGAGTATGTCCGCCGCGCGCTCACCCGATCCTGCCGGCACCGGTGCCAGCGGCGGCGCCTCGGTGTTGTTGGACGGCAGATACGACAAAAACGTCTTGACGGCATCGATCGCTTGTTCGTCGGTATCGACCACCTGATCGGCAAAACCGGTGATCTCGGCATGCACACGCCAGCCACCGAGTTCCTCGGCCTCCACCGGGTCGTTCATCGCCAGCGACGCCAGCAACGAACTCGACACCGCGATGATCGCGCCTTTGCGCATCACATTGAAATCCGCGAGCACGCAGTACCAGGTTGATGATCCGTAACACGGCCCCAGCGCCGCCGACACCCACGGGCTTTCGCGGCAGCGCAGATACTGTTGCGGGTCTTGCGCCAGCAGCGTGCCCATGCCGCGCGCGCCCATATTGTCGGGCAATCGCGCGCCAGACGATTCTCCCAATAAAATCAAAGGGATGCCCTTGCCCGCCGCAGTGCGTTTCATGTGCCCTATTTTTTTCATGTTGATGGCAGCCGATGACGCGCCCATCACCGTGAAATCATTCACCACGGCTGCGGCTTCGCGTCCGCGCACTTGCCCGAAGCCCGCGATCTTGCCGTCGGCAGGAGAGCGTTCGGCGTCCTGCGGATGCACCGACGTTGCGAACAGGCCCGACTCCAGGAAGGTGCCCGCATCGAACAGATAGTCGATACGTTCGCGCGCATTGAGCAAACCGGCGCTACGCCGCCTGGCGAGTTTTTCGGCGCCGCCCATCGCCAGCGCCTTCTCGCGGCGCGACTCCAGATCGTTCAGCAAATCATCAAATGCCATGGTGTCCTCGAATGAAATGTCATGTCGCGCCTGCCTCAGTCGCACGGTGGTAAGGGTCGCAGGCGATGGCCTTATTGGCTTCCAGTTGCTGAATCTCTTCCCCGGTAAACCCACCCACCTCGCGCAATACCTCATGCGTGTCCTGACCGATACGGCGGCCAGCGTGCCGGATCGCGCCTGGTGTCACCGTCAGTTTTGGCACCACCGCGGGCATGGTTACCGTACCCCATTCATCATCCTTCGCCTGCGCCAGCATGCCGCGCGCGGCGTAATGCGGATCACTGAATATATCCGCCACGGTGTAAATTCGCGCAGCCGGCACCTCCGCCTGATGCAGCATCTGCTCCAGTTCCGCGCAATCGTGTTGTTGCGTCCACGCCAGAATAATCGCATCCAGCGCATCTTCGTTGCACGCTCTTGCCACGGCGCCACGGAAGCGCTCGTCCTCCGCCAGTGCAGGCTGCCCCAGTACCCGCGCCACGCGTTTGAACACCGCATCGCTCGCCGCGGTGATGTGTATGTATTGCCCATCGCGTGCCAGATAAAGATTATTCGGTGAATTTCCCGGCAACCTCGAACCGGCGCGCACCGCGATGGTTTTCAGTTTTTCATAAGCAGGCACATGCGGTTCCATGAAACTGAATGCCCCTTCATACAAGGCCGCGTCGATGATCTGCCCCTTGCCGGTACGACGCCGGACATCCAGCGCAACCATCGCGCCAAACGCCGCGTACAGCCCGGTGATGTAGTCCGTCGTTGACGTGGCGATGCGCCCCGGCGGACGATCCGGGTCGCCGGTCAGATGACGCAACCCGCTCACCGCCTCGCAGATCACACCGTAGCCGGGCCGCTGGCTGTACGGCCCATCCTGACCATAGCCGCTGATGCGCACCATGATGATGCCGGGGTTGAGTGCCGACAATGCGTCATAGCCAAGACCCCAACCCTCCAGCGTCCCTGGCCGGAAATTCTCGATCACGAAATCGGATTTCGCCGCCAGCCGGCGCACGACATTGCGTCCTTCGTCCGCCCGCAAATTGACGCAGATCAGGCGTTTGCCGCGAAAAATACTGGCGGCGTAAAGCGACTTGCCCTGAAAGCGCTCGCCAAACGAACGCACCGCATCACCCTCGGCAGGCTCGACCTTGATGACCTCCGCGCCAAAGTCTGCGAATAGGCGGCCGCAAAACGGCCCTGCCACCGTCGAGCCCAGCTCGAGCACGCGATATCCCGCGAGCGGTCCTGCGCGGTCTTCCGCGTCCACTGCCATCAGCGCCGCCACTCGATCATAAAATGAAATTCCGGTAGCGCACCAGGAACTCGCGCGACGAGCGGATATTCCTGCGCTTGAGCTTCTCGGCCAGAAGCGCATCGCCCTTGCGCATGGCTGCCAGCACGGCGCGATGCTGTTGCAGACCATCCGCTGCACGGCCGGGCAATATGATGATGCGTCGCATCAGTTCGCGGGTCTTGTCGTGAATGCTGTCGAGCATGTCGGTCAGCACCCGGTTGTTGGCGGCTTCGGAGGTGCGCCGTCGCAGTAACTGGAGCTTCTCGATGTAGTCCTCGAAGTCGCCGTTGTTGACGCTGCGCTCCATCGGTTTACCGAACAACGCCACCAGAGGTTGCCACGATTCGGGCCTGGTATTCTGCACCGCGAGCCGCGTGCACAAACCTTCGAGCATCTCACGCACGTCGTAGATCTCGAACATCTGGGAGATGTCGAGATGCGCCACCTCCGCGCCGCGATTGGGAATACGCTGGATCAGCCCGCGGCTCTCCAATGCGCCAAATGCCTCGCGCACCTGCGCGCGCGACACCTGGAATTCCCGCGCCAGATCTTTTTCCAGCAACTTGGCGCCCGGCCGGTATTCGTGCCGCGCGATACGCTCACGCAGCACGTTGAACAAATCCGTGCGGCTCGCACGCTGGTGCGCTGGCTTTCGCGGTGACGGTGCCGCTGCCGATGAAGATACCATCAAGCGATAGTAAAATTCTGTCAACTCTATTGTCAACAACATTGTCGACAATACAGGGCAATTGCATCAAATAGCCCCCAGTCCAAGTAACTGCTCGCGATAAGAATCGCTGGTTGATGCGACCAGGCGCCGCGTCTTGATTCCACCCTTGCGGGATTTATCCAGTCGCAGGATATTGAGCACCATGCGGC
>VFLF01000438.1 GCA_009885185.1 Nitrosomonadales bacterium
AAGCTTGATATGCCGTTGACGCCTTCCAGGCTTTGGCGGGCGATGCAGGATGTTAAGCAGGCGAAATAATAAAATTGTTTAAAAACAAATAGTTATAACAATTCTTTTCTCCGGGATAGATTTTTCTTCCGCAGGGCGCAATCGCCGCGGGCATAGCGCCGATCCAATGCAGCGAGTTTACAAATCAGTCACGCAACAAGAATCAACATCGTCGAAAGGAATCAAACATGAGCAGCGGCATCATGGGCAGCGGCGATTTCGCCTACCGCGCGCAGGACGGTTGGGCCAAATGGCCTGACGGCTGGGATAGCGGCGATGTCGCCGCAGTGGGTGTTGATCGCCACGACAATGTTTACGCCTTTAATCGCGGCCCGCACCCGATGGTGGTGTTCGATCGCGAGGGCAACTTTCTGCGTTCGTGGGGTGAAAGCATATTCAAGAACGCGCACGGCGTACACATGGGTGCGGATGACACGATATTTCTCACCGACGACGGCGATCACACCATGCGCCAATGCACGCTCGACGGCAAGGTGCTGCTGACCATCGGCATACCCGGCAAATCATCGGCGTATATGAGCGGCGAACCGTTTAACCGTTGTACGCATACGGCGATGTCGCCGCAAGGCGACATCTACATCTCCGACGGCTACGGCAACGCGCGCGTGCATAAGTACTCGCCCGATGGAAAATTGCTGTTTTCATGGGGCAAGCCCGGCACGCGGCCCGGCGAATTCAACATCGCGCACAACATCACCTGCGACGCGGATGGCTGGGTCTACGTTGCAGACCGCGAGAATCATCGCGTGCAGGTGTTCGACGGCAATGGCCGCTACGAAACGCAATGGAACAACCTGCATCGACCCAGCGGCCTTTACATGACATCGGGCAAATGTCCGATATGCTACATCGCCGAAATCGGCCCACATCTGTCGGTGAACATCAACCACCCGAACATCGGCCCGCGCATTAGCATCATGGACCACAAAGGCAAGCTGCTCGCCACCGTGCAGGCCGACCCCGCGCGCGGCACCGGGCCGGGGCAGTTCATCTCGCCGCACGGCATGTGTGTGGATTCACACGGCGATCTATATGTGGGCGAAGTCGCCTACGTGTCGTTCTCACGCTCGTTCCCGAATATTCCCAAGCCGGCGCGGATTCGGTGTTTGCAAAAACTGGTTAAGGTAACGGCCGGATAATTCACGCCGCACTCGCCGTGGCGTTTGCGCTCAACACATTGACGGCGCCGACCACGGTGTCGCGCAACAGCACCTGTGCCATCGTATCGGCGGGGAAACGCGGCAACGCGCGTTCTGGCACCAGGAATTGCGCGTTCAGGATGATCTTTTCATCGCTGGGCCAAGGCCCCGTGATCTTGTCCGCGCGCCATAGTCTTGCGCTGAATCCATCGGTTCCCAGTGCCAGCAGGCAGCGCAACTCCAGCGTGTCGTTATCCACGCGCATCAAGTCCGTTCCGACCGTAACGGAAAACGTCGCTTCCAGCGTCATATGCACCTCGCGCGGGCCGAACACGGGCGGGCTTGCCGCAGGCAGCAGCAGCGCAGTGGCGCGTTCTTTGGCTTGCCGGGTCAGGTATCGTAGCGCCCCGGGTAGCCAGAGAATCACAACGATCAGGCCCAAGAAACGCAGTTCGGATTCCGGTGGCAGCAGCAGATACATCCCCAGCCCCAACGCGGCCAGGAACGTAAACACATAGGCGACGAGCTTTTTTCGCGGCACTGTTGCTCCGGTGAGTGTGAATAGGGCGTTACAACCCAGTTCGTTAGGTATTGCGGCGAAGCGTAACGTGGCCACGCACCGGGCACAATAGCCGCGAGCTTGCATCAGTTCCGTAGCCCGGAAGCAGCGCAGCGTATTCCGGCAGCGGTGCAATCGTATTAGTCGAGCCTGGCCGTACGCCGTGACAGCAGTGAATCTAAAGGGGGCCGGTCCAGGGAATTGTCCGCAAACGCACGCAGTCCAGTCTGGATTCGCGGCATTTCAGTTTTGTCGGGCTCAGGGTTGCCACATCGGTCGTTGAGGCAAAGCTTTGTCGATGTGCGATTGACCAAGAAAGATGAAAGCGTCGAAGTGATCGCGCGGAACCATTTCGACGCCGCTTTCATAAGGGCCGGGAAAATTCTGATTCTGCATCCACCATTTCGCATGCTCCGACAAAAAGGCGGCATTGGATGCAAAGAACGAGAACGCATGTCCGGCGTCATGCAGTTTTTTGTCGAGCGAGTTGTTGGCGGTGGGCAGCGACCAGTGACCCTGCGTGCCGCTCGCCGCATAGGCCGTTAACGCAATGTTGAAGACGCTTCGCCGGGTCATTTCGGTAAAAAAGAAAACGCCGGATTTCAGATCGCCATAGCCCCACCAGTTCGCCGGTGAGCGGTTGTGCGATACGTGGCTGGAGTGCGCGGACAAAATTGCCCGCTTGGCGTTTTGTTTCTCCATCGCCAGCATCAGGTTTCTGCCTTGCGCCCGATCACGCTCGTTCCAGCTCAGGATATCGTCGGACCGTTCGTAGTGGTAAAACCCCAGCCATCCCAGCATGGTCGAAGCCGACACCGCGAGTTCAAAAGCCTCGTCGGAAGCAGGCTCTTTTTTTTGTTTTCTTTCGATGCCCGATTGTCTTGCGGCATCGAGTAGCGCGGTCAAATGGGCGCGGCATTTTTCGTAAACGGTTTCGGGAAAGGCTTTTCCGTCGTGCTGCGGTTGTGCGAGAATTTTGTCGATCTCGGGCCACGTCGTGGCTTGCACCGCGGGGCAGGAGGCTTCCATGCTTTTGACCAGCAACGGTTCAATGTTGATGCGGGGCGCCAAGTCCCGGATTCTCGCGTAGTGTTCCCACGGGCGATCCCAAATATCCATGCCTCTGAAAATAATCGGATCGCTTGGGTGAGCCAGATTGTAGTCGCACACCCACTCCCACAAGGGCAAATCGGCTGCCGTGGGCATATAGAGCACCGCTATCGGTGCGGGTGTTTTGGCTTGGGTGCATGACGCCACCCATCGGGCAAATTCAAGGCTGCGCAGCGTGGGGTTTTCCCAGATGATTAACCGTAAACCGTGGTTCACCACCAGATAGCGTATGAGCCGCGTCTGAACGCTCAGGAGTCCCGCGGAGCCGTGCACGGTTTCTCCGATGGCAATGACCTCCGCCGAGACTATGCGCTCCCGCAACAACGCTGAAAGCTCGGCATCGGTGATTTTTTCGGGGCTGGACTTGAATTCGGTCACGCCCGGAAGGGCGCCGAACGCGCACGTATGCAGCACCAGAGCGACGATGAAGACTAGTGATCGCATGGCTGCCGGCGGTTAATCGTCCCGCGCCACCCGAAAGCCACGGCTGTAAAGCCGGATCGTCGTGGGACTGCCGACGCGGTACGCGGCGCGCAGGCCGGTGGGCGCATCATCCCACGCGCCGCCGCGCACCGCGCGCATCGAGCAATCGCCGGACATCCATGCGCTGCCATCGATCGGCGCACCGTGGTAGTTGCCGTTCCAGCAGTCTTGTGTCCACTCGCCGACATTGCCCAGCATATCGTGCAGACCGAACGCATTGGCGCGATAGCTGCCCACGGAGGCGGTATAGGCATGCCGGTCGTCGCAATTCGCGTTGACCCATTGCCGTGCGGCAGGAATTTGCCGCACCACGGCAAGATCAGCGCCATTGGCATAGCCGCAGGCCATGTCGGCATCGTCGCCCCAATAGCGCGAGGTTTGCGTGCCGGCCCGTGCCGTGTATTCCCATTCGGCCTCGGACAGCAAACGATACGGCTTGGCGGTCTTTTGACTGAGCCACCGCACATAGGCGCTGGCGTCCTCCCAACTGACACAGGCCGCCGGGTGCGTGTCGTCTTGGGCATAGCCGGTATTGCGCCAGCTTCTGTTTTTGTCGATTTCAAATTCAGTGCCGTTCCAGAAGAAACACTCGCTGCCGCTGCGGTCGGTGGTCTCGACAAATGCGCGGTACTGGCCCCGGGTGATCTCGAATTTTCCCGCCAAAAATTGCCGCACAGCCACGCTGCGCTGCGGCTGGCTGCGATGACGAAATGCCTCAGACAGTTGTTCGCGTGCCTCTTCGTCCGGCGCCGTCCCCATCACGAAACGCCCGGCCGGAATAACTACCATCTCCGGGCATTCCACGCAGTCTTTAAAAAAGACGGGCGAGGCTGACACTTTGTCGTTGGCCGTCTGGGCAACCGCCTGCCCGCTCATCATGGCAACCAGCAACAGAACGACTAGGCGCATAACATGCGCCCGGTGATTTATCGCATTTTGCAGAGTGACTTTCATTGCATCATGCCCTGAGCCTCAAGCTGCCAACGCCGAAATGCCACACGCCGGTGCGGATTGTCGTGATTTTA
>VFLF01000027.1 GCA_009885185.1 Nitrosomonadales bacterium
AGGCTGACACTTTGTCGTTGGCCGTCTGGGCAACCGCCTGCCCGCTCATCATGGCAACCAGCAACAGAACGAACAGAACGACTAGGCGCATAACATGCGCCCGGTGATTTAACGCATTTTGCAGAGTGACTTTCATTGCATCATGCCCTGAGCCTCAAGCTGCCAACGCCGAAATGCCACACGCCGGTGCGGATTGTCGTGATCTTACCCAGCGTACGAATGGATTCGGCGGTATCGGCGATCAGTGTGTCGCAATTGATAATTGCCTGCAACTGGCATGGCGCACTGGCACCCATTGCCCGCCCGGTTTAACATTCGCCTTCCAGAATTCCAATACACCTCACCCGCTTCAAGGGGAAAACCAACATGAACACCCAAGCAACCCACGACGCCCACCACGACGGCAAGAGAGTCGAAGACCAACGCCTCATCACCGGCAATGGCAAATATGCCGCTGACTGGAATGTGCCGGGGCAACTGTATGGTCACTTCGTGCGCTCGGATCATGCGCATGCGGAGATCGTTTCGGTAAATGCCGCAAAGGCGCTGACGCATCCTGGCGTGAAAGGCGTGTTCACCGGCGAACACGCGGTGCGTGTAGGTTACGTGCGTGCGGCGCATGTGCTGGCCGCGCCGGGTAAGGGCGGCATGAAGGCGCGCGCGCTGGATCGACCGGTGCTGGCACACGGCAAGGTACGCTTTGTCGGCGAGGCGGTGGCGCTGGTGGTGGCGGATAGTGCGGGCGCGGCAGCGGATGCCGCCGAGTTGGTTGAGGTGGAATACCGCGAGCTGCAACCGGTTGTCGATCCGGAGCAGGCGCTCGCACCGGGTGCGCCGCTACTCGATGAGGCCGTGCCCGGCAATCTGGTGTACGAATCCGAAGCGGGCAACGAAGCTGCCACCGATGCCGCGATCAAAAGTGCCGCACATGTGACGCGCCTTCGCGTGGACAGCACGCGCGTGACGCCGTGCCCGATGGAGCCGCGCGCGTGTCTGGTCGCTTTCAACGCGGACAGCGGCGAGTATCGCTTCAACGTCTGCACGCAGGGCATCACCACCCTGCGCAAGATGATGACCTCGTGGACCAAGGTGCCTGAAGACAAGTTGATTTTCGAGGCGCACGATGTCGGCGGCGGTTTTGGCCAGCGCACGCCGGCGTATCCGGAATACATTGCACTGATGATCGCGGCCAAGGCGCTGGGCAAGCCAGTCAAATGGATTTCAACCCGCGTCGAATCGTTTCTCACCGACAACCACGGCCGCGGCAACATCGCCGAGGGTGAACTGGCGCTGGACAAGGATGGGCGCTTCGTCGCGTTTCGCCTGAACTGGATCGCCGACATGGGCGCGTATCTGTCGCCCGGTTCGGCGGGGCATATCCGCAACACCACCACCTGTTTGACCGGCGTGTATCACATACCGGCGGCGTATGCGCTGTTTCGCGTGCCGCTCACCAACACCACGCCGATGGGCTCGTATCGCGGCGCGGGGCGGCCCGACATTGCCTATGTGATCGAGCGTTTTGTCGATCAGGCCGCGCTCGAAATAGGCATGGATAAAGCGGACTTGCGGCGGCGCAATTTTATTCCGACGCATGCGTTTCCGTACAAGACCGCCACCGGTTCGGTTTACGAGAACGCCGATCTGCCGGGCGTGCTGTCGAAGGCGCTGGCGCTTGCCGACTACGCCGGCTTTGCCGCGCGCCGCGCGCAATCGGCCAAGGCGGGCAAGCTGCGCGGTATCGGCATCTCAACGGTGATCGAAGGTTCCGGCGCTGGCAATGCACCGAAGGATGAAGTCGAAATACAACTGGATGTCAGCGGCACGGTGACGCTCTACACCGTGTCCAAATCACAGGGCCATGGCCACGAAACCACGCTGGGCGCCATTGTTGCCAACGCGCTTGGCATCACACTCGATAAAGTCAAGGTCGTGCAATGCGCGCCGGGCAGTAAGCTCGAAGGCAACCACACCGGCGGTTCGCGCACCACGGTGGGCGTGGGCAGTGTCAGCCACATCGCGGCGCAAAAGCTGATCGAGGAAGGCAAGGCGCTCGCCGCGCTGGAATTAAAACTTGAACCGTCGCAAGTGCAATACGCGAAGGGCGAATTCAAATCCAGCGAATCCAAGCGCGTCATCAAACTCGGCGAACTCGCGGAATTTGCCGGGACCAAAAACATCAGTATCATGGCCGACGGCAAGTTCAGCTCGACCTTCCCCAATGGTTGTCACATCACCGAAGTCGAAATCGACGTTGATACCGGCACGCCGAAAATCGTGTCGTACTGTGCGGTGGATGATTGCGGCGTGGTCATCAACCATGCCATCGTCGAAGGCCAGATGCATGGCGGCGTGGTGCAGGGCGCGGGCCAGGTGTTCGGCGAGCAAATTGTTTATGACCTGAAGTCCGGCCAGCCGCTCTCCGCGAGCTTCATGGATTACATCATGCCGCGCGCCGGTCTCGTGCCCGAATTTCGCGGCGAAGAACACGCCACCACCAGCAAGGTCAGCCCGCTGGGCGTGAAGGGTGTGGGCGAGTCGGGTTGCACGGCGTCGATACCGTCGCTGGTCAGCGCGACACTGGATGCGCTGGGCACGGTGGGGGTAAAGCACCTGGATATGCCGATGACCCCGTCGCGGATTTGGCGGGCGATACAGGGTGTCAAGAGCGCCTGACCGATTCGCCTGTCCGCAGCTTATAGAATTCGTCCGGTGTGTAAGCTCTCACCTTAAGGGGCAAGCGCCGAGTGGTAGAATGCTTCCCATCTGCGGGTGTAGTTCAATGGTAGAACGGCAGCTTCCCAAGCTGCATACGAGGGTTCGATTCCCTTCACCCGCTCCATGCACGCTCCGCCCAACATCGCGCCGGGGTTGAGTGTACAAGCCTGCGTTAACGGTAATATGCCGCGCGCAACGCGGTCACGGAGTGTAGCCATGAAAATCGTCAAGTATTTGCTGATCGCGTTTGGCGGCCTGTTGGTCGTAGCGGGCGGTGTCGCGGTTTACATTGCGGCAACGTTCAACCCGAACAGCTACAAGCCGCAGGTTATTCAGATGGTGAAGGACAAAAAGCAGCGCAATCTGAAGCTCGACGGTGACATCAAGCTCAAGTTCTGGCCCAGCATCGGCGCTGATCTTGGGAAAATCTCGCTGTCGGAATTCAAGAGCGACAAGGAATTCGCGGCCATCGAGGGGTTGCGCGTATCGCTGAAATTGATGCCGCTGCTGTCAAAAAGGCTGGTGGTCGATGAAGTCGAGATCAAGGGCGTGCGCGCGAATATCGTCAGGTTCAAGGACGGGCGCACGAACATCGACGACCTGCTGTCCAAGGACGAGCAAAAGCAGGAGCAGTTCCAGTTTGATATCGACCATGTGTTTTTTGAGAATGCGGCGCTGACCTACCGCGACGAGGCGCAGGGCACGCAGTATGCCTTGTCGGACGTTAACCTGAAGACCGGACGCATCGCGCCCAACGTGCCCGGCAAGATTGATCTGACGATGACGGTCAAGGGTAACAAGCCTAGACTGGATCTGGGCATCTCGCTCAAGACGAAGCTCACCTTCGACCTGGAGCAGCAGGTGTTTTCCCTGCAGGACATAGGACTCGACGCCAAGGGCGCGGCAGCCGACCTGAGCAACATGAGTCTCAAGGCGGGCGGCAGCGTGGTGGCGAAGCTCAAATCGGGGGAGTTGACCACGGACAAGCTGGTGGTCGCGATGACGGGGGTGAGCGGAAAAGACAATCTCGACATCAAACTCGACGCGCCGAAATTGCAGATTACCAAGGACAAAGCCACCGGCGACAAAGTGACGGTGGCCGCCAAAATCACCGGGCCGGGCGGAACGACCATCGCCAACGTCGTGTTGCCGGGTATCGAGGGCACGGCGTCGTCATTCAAATCGGCGGGCATGACGCTGGATCTGGATATCAAGCAGGGCGATCAGAGCATCAAGGCGAAAGTGACGTCGCCGCTATCGGGCAATTTTCAAACGCAGCAAATCAGCCTGCCGCAGTTGGGCGTTAACGTGACCGCCACGGGCCCCCATCTGCCGGGCAAATCGATCAGCGGCAGTCTCACCGGCAGCGCCAGCGTCAATGGATCGAAGCAGCAGGTGCAGGCTAATCTGGCGGGCAAGGTGTCGGACAGCACGATCAAAGCGCTGGTCGCGGTGAACGGTTTCGCGCCGCCCGGCGTAACGTTTGATATCGATATCGATCAGCTCGATCTGGACAAGTACGCGCCGCAAGGCGGTGCCGCATCATCGGGCGGCGCCGGCAAGGGCGGGGACACGCCGATCGACGTGTCCGCGTTGCGCTCGCTGAACGCCAACGGCAAACTGCATATCGGCTCGCTGAAAGTGTCCAATCTCAAGGCGTCCAATGTGAGGCTGGAATTCAAAGCCAAGGGAGGACTTGTCAATGTCAGCCCCTTGTCGGCCAATTTGTATCAAGGCTCGATGAACGGCGCGCTGTCGGTGAATGCCGCTTCGGCAACGCCATCGTTCGTCATCAAGCAAAACCTGTCCGGCGTGGCGGTGGGGCCGTTGCTCAAGGATCTGGCCAACAAGGATACGCTCGATGGCCACGGCAGCGTCAATGTCGATGTCACCACGCAAGGCGCTACCGTGGGTGCCATAAAGCGCGGACTCAATGGCGGCGCGTCGGTCAATCTGCGCGACGGCGCGGTCAAGGGCATCGATATCGCGGGGACGATACGCAATGCCAAGGCAAAACTCGGCACGCTCAAGGGACAACAAACGCAGGCTGCCGACAAGAACCAGAAAACAGATTTTTCCGAATTGAGCGGCACTTTCGCCATCCGTAACGGGGTTGCCAGCAACAATGATCTGTCGATGAAATCGCCGCTGCTGCGGGTGGGTGGCGCGGGCGATATCAACATCGGCGAGGACACCATCAATTACCTGGTGAAGGCGTCCATCGTCGCAACCTCAAAAGGGCAGGATGGACGTGACGCCAGCGATCTCAAGGGCATTACCGTGCCGGTGCGCGCGACCGGGCCGTTGGCCGCACCGTCGTTCGGTCTGGATTACAACGCGCTGTTGACCGACACCGTGAAGCAGCAGGTCGAAGAAAAAATCAAGGGCCGGCTTGAAGGTCTGTTGGGCGGCAAAAAGGCCGACACGGGCGCGGCGCCTGCTCCCACTCCCGGTGCAGCGCCTGCCAAAGGCGCGGAGGCGCCGCAATCCAACCGTGACAAACTTAGGGGTCTTTTGGGGCGTTGATGCGTTCGTTCGCCACGCGGCTCGTTGCCTGGCAAAAGCGCCATGGTCGGCATGATTTGCCATGGCAGCGCACGCACGATGCCTACGCCATCTGGCTGTCGGAGATCATGCTGCAGCAGACGCAGGTGGCGACGGTCATCCCCTATTACCAGAAGTTTCTGCGGCGGTTTCCCACGGTGCGCGCGCTGGCGAAAGCGCCGCTCGATGACGTGCTGGCTTTGTGGAGCGGGCTGGGCTATTACTCGCGCGCGCGAAATCTGCACCAGGCAGCGCGCCTCGTGGTCGGAGCCCACGGCGCGCGTTTTCCCGCTGATCCCGTTCTGCTGGAAACGCTGCCGGGCATAGGTCGCTCGACGGCGGCGGCGATCAGCGTGTTTGCGTACGGCACACGCCACGCCATACTTGATGGCAACGTGAAGCGTGTGCTGGCGCGCTATTGCGGCATAACGGGTTATCCCGGCGAGGCGCGTGTGCAGGAGCAACTGTGGGGCAAGGCGCAAGATTTGCTGCCGGTGCGCGATGTGGTGGCGTATACACAGGGCTTGATGGATCTGGGCGCCGACATTTGCGCGCGTAGCTCGCCTCGCTGCGAACAGTGTCCAGTGCGCGCGGATTGTGTCGCACTGGCGAAAAATATGATTGATGTGCTGCCCGGTCGCAAGCCGCGGCGCGCGATGCCCAAACGCGCCACGGTGATGCTGTTAATGCGGCACGCCGACAACATTCTGCTGGAGCAGCGCCCGCCGCGCGGTATCTGGGGCGGGTTATGGTCGCTGCCGGAAGTGACGCATGCGCGCGACGCACGCCGTGTTTGCCGTCGTCTTGGCGGCGAGGTGATTGACGTCACGCCGTTGCCCGAGGTAGCGCACGGCTTCACCCATTTTCAGTTGACGATACAACCGCTGCTGATTGCAGTGCACAAGTCAGGCGTTTTCACTCCTGCCACTCCCACCAAAGCGGGCGCATCACTGACGAGGTGGGTGCCGTTGTCCGACATCGCGTCCACCGGGCTGCCGGCGCCCGTGCGTAAAATTGTTCTAAGTAATTGTTTTTAAATGGTTTTTATATTGGATTGCGATGAGAGTGTGAAGCGCACACTCCCATCACGATTGTCGGAGAGCGTGAGGTCATAGCCTTCCTGAGACGCGTGTCGAGCCGCATGGTAAAGGCCGACGCCCAGCCCCGATTTCGACGACACGGGCGCTTCGAAAAGCCGCGTGGCGAGCGGCGCGGGCACCGCCGCGCCGTTATCGGCCACTTGCAGCGTGGCGCGTGCCGGGTTGAAACTCACCGTGACGGTTGCGCCCTTGCGAACCGCGTTGTCGATCAGGTTGTCGGCGACGCTGTCGAACATCTCGGCGGGCACGTCGTGCGTGGCCGCATCGCCTTCCATCACGAATGCGAGGTTGCGCAGCGCATGGCGTTGCCGCAGCGCCACCCACCACGCATCGGCGCGCAAACGCTGCGATGGCGCATGGCCGGGCGCGCGCAGTTTGTCCAGCGTGGTATTTAACCGTTGCGTGATCTGCGGCAGTTGCCGCTGCATCAGCGCCTGCAATTCGCCGGATTGTTCCGGTGCACTGCTTTCCGCCGCACTGCACAGCGAGCGCAGCGACTGCAACAGGTTTTTCACGTCGTGCGTCAGACGCGAGCCGGTTTCATGGATGGCTTGCGTGTAGGCATTTTGCCGCTGTATCTGTTCGCGTTCCTTGGCGGCGTAAAAATGCCCAACCATTTGCGCCAGTAATTTCAGATGCAGCAGCATCGCCGGCGACAGCGCCCAGCGCGTGTGTATGCGCAAGCGAAGATCGCCTTGCGAAAAATCGGCGGCATGTTCGTCCAGTTGGCCATAGTGCCCAGTACCCGCGCGCGTTTCCCAGCGCAGGCCGATAATCCATGGCAAGGCGAGCATGTGTTCGAGTGCCGCATGCAGAAACCTCGGCGGATCGCTTTCGCGCTCGGCCAGCGCTGCCAGTTGCTGTACCCACTGCTCGAACGGTAGTCCAATGCTTAACAGGTAACGTGACAGCAACTGTTCGACGCCGGCAAAGCCCGCGGTAGGATTCCACAGCCACGACAAGGCCGCGAGCACCAGCGCGATTATCATCAGTGTTTGCATCAACGCCAGCGCGTAAGAGCCCTGGTTCATCTGCATGATGACAAAGCTGCCGAGTACCAGCGCGGCCACCAGCAGAAAAAGCATCAGGCTGTAGAACAAATCCACCGCCATGCGATTATCGATGCGCGGCGGATCAATGCGCAGAAACAGGATCGCCAACGCAATCACCGGCAGGCCGTAACGCACCAGCATGGCCATCTGTGCGTCGACCGGATTTCTCGCGGACAGTTGCGGCACCACCCACATCAGCAGCAGCGACAACAGGTAAAGCGCGGCCAGCAGCGACACCCAGCGCTGGCGCTTGCCGCCCATGCCAGGCACGCTGCCGCCGATCAAAGCGGTCAGCACCGCCAGCCACAGTGCGATCAGCCACCAGTTGTGCAGCGCCGACAGCAGCAGGCCCACGATAATCACCAGGAAGGCATGGCGCGTCTCCACGTCGCCTTCGCCGCGCCAGAGCGGCTGCCACATCAGGAACAGGCCGAAATGCGCCAGCAGCAGGGGCGGCGCCCACGGCGTATCGATGCCCCAGGCGATTCCGGCGTGCAGCGTGAGCAGCATCAACCCCAGCCACCAGTGCGCGTGCGTGGCAACGAAACTGTTGTCGCGGGCGCGCCGGTTTTGCGCCATGCCGGGGGCGCTGTTCATGGGATTTTCGCTATTCACAAAGTGTTGGCTATACTTGCCGTCCGATGCCTCGAATACTCTCCATCTCCCGTTACACCTTTCTTGAAGCACGCCGCACGCGGCTGTTGCCGTTGTTTACCGCCGCGCTGGTCGCGGTGTTCGCGCTGGCGTTTTTCGTGTCGGAACTCGCGGTCACCGAGAGCCTGCGCATGCAGACCACCTTTTATGCCGCCGCGGCGCGGCTTGCTGCAGTGTTCATTGTCGTCATGCATGTGCTGGGCAGCATCACGCGTGAGTTCGACGACAAGGGGATCGACGTACTGCTGGCGCTGGATCTGCCGCGCTCGCATTATATCCTCGGCAAGCTCGGCGGATTTCTCGCCATCGGTGCGGCGGCGGGCGTGCTGGCCTGCGTGCCGCTGGCGTGGATGGCACCGCTGGCCGCCGCCGCGCAGTGGGGTATGGCGCTGGTGCTGGAGTTGTCGGTGGTCATCGCATTTGCGCTGTTTTGCGTGGTGACGTTCGGTCAGTTTATGTCATCGGCGGCGGCGGTGCTGGCGTTTTACGTGCTGGCGCGCAGCCTGACCGCGATTCGCCTGATGAGCGCCCA
>VFLF01000408.1 GCA_009885185.1 Nitrosomonadales bacterium
CGAACTCGCCCACCGCTGGTCGGATCCGAAGAGCGAGTTCAAACCGCTGCACGACATCAATCCGCTGCGGCTGGACTACATCGACGAAATCTTAAAACTTAAGCAAAAACAAATACTTGACGTAGGCTGCGGTGGCGGCATCCTGGCGGAAAGCATGGCCGCGCGCGGCGCCATCGTTACCGGTATCGACCTCGCCGAAAAACCGCTTAAAGTCGCCGAATTGCATCTGATCGAATCCGGTCAAAGCGTCAGCTATCGAAAAATCTCCGCCGAAGACCTCGCGGCCGAACGGCCCGCGTCATTCGATGCGGTGACGTGCATGGAACTGCTCGAACACGTGCCCGACCCTGCCGCCACCGTGGCAGCGTGCGCGGCCTTGGTTAAACCCGGCGGCCACGTATTTTTTTCCACCATCAACCGCAACCCGAAAGCGTATCTATACGCGGTAATCGGCGCGGAATACGTGCTGCGCATGCTGCCGCGCGGCACCCACGACTACGCGCGCTTCATCAAACCTTCGGAACTCGCCGCCATGTGCCGGCAGGCGAATCTCACCCTCGGCGGCTTGACCGGAATGACCTACAACCCCTTTACGCAACGCTACGCGCTCGAAAGTGACGCGAGCGTCAATTACATCCTGCACGCCGGCAAATGACGCCATGACGACGATCCAAGCTGTACTGTTCGACCTCGACGGCACCTTTGCCGACACCGCCCCCGACCTGGGGTATGCGGTGAATCTCATGCGCAAAGCGCGCAACCTGCCGCCCGTGTCAGATGAAAAAACCCGCCCGGTCACTTCCTCCGGCGCACGCGGTCTGCTCGGCGCGGGCTTCGGCATCACCCCCGATCACGCCGACTACCCGGCGATGCGCGACGAATTCCTGAATCTGTATGAAGCCAATCTGTGCCGCGAAACGCGGCTGTTCGACGGCATGGCGCAGTTGGTCGATACGCTCGAAGCGCGCGCGCTCGCATGGGGCATCGTCACCAATAAAGCGGAGCGCTTTGCCCTGCCGCTGATGAGTCTATTGGGCTACGGCAAGCGCGCCGCCTGCGTCATCGGCGGCGACACCACCGGCAAAATGAAACCGCATCCCGATCCGCTATATGCCGCCGCGCGCCAGCTACACGTCGCGCCGGAAGCCTGCCTATACGTCGGCGACGACGAACGCGACGTGCAGGCGGGACGCGCCGCCGGCATGAAAACCATTGCCGTGGGCTATGGCTACTTGAACGGCAGCAATCCCGCCACCTGGGGCGCTGACGCGGTGATCGGCGTGCCGCTGGAGGTGCTGGACCAGCTACGCCTTAAATAAGCAGGATCAATGGCGCGGAACCCACTCCGCCTCCCGCTACGGTCGCAGCTAAGCCCACCTCTGCGCCTACCAGCAAGAACACAGCAGCAGTCCAGCCGCCGGAGGTCAAATCTGCGCCCACAGGCCGCATCGCCACGCGCCGCACGCAAGGCAAGAAAATCTAGCCGTCCGTCAGAAGCGCCAAACGGTCACCATTTCCGGCATCATTTTTTCCGGGGCCGCAGCAGCTTTCCGCTGCGCACATCGGGTTCGAAGCTCGACCAAGCGTAGTCAAAGTTACCCGTCATGTGCAGGCTTAGTGCCGATGCGGCAAGCGCGCCGGCGAACGTGATCTGCAGCGCCTCGGTGGTCGACGAAGCATCAGACGGAAACTGGGCATCCTCGTGTGTCGCATCCTTGACCGATATCTCGAAAACGCCGCCGCGTATGTATCCATAGAAATAATCGCGATTGTTGGTGCGCGTAACCTGCTCGTCTGCACCCAGGATCATGACCGGCGTCTTGATCTTGGCGAGTTGCTGCGGCAACCCCTTGGTGATGGCGGCCGGATCCAGCAGCAAGCCGCCAATGGCCGGCGCGCCTTCGGCCAGCGCGATGGACACGGCCGCCGCGCCGTAGGAGTGGCCGGCAAGGAGTATCCGCTCGGTGTCGATACGCTGGTCAATGGGCAACGTGCCGGCACGAATTGCACGCACGAGACGTCCGAGGATTCGCGCGTTTTCTACCCACGGTCCTTGATTGGGCAACTGCACGGCAAGTGCATGAACGCCCCACGAGGCGACATGCATGGCCTGATAGGCGTGCAGTTCCTTGGTCGCCTCGTTACCGTGCAGCAGAATCACCAGCGGCGCACGGTTGACGTGCGAGGCCAGGTACAGATCCGCGCTGTAGCTCTCCGTGTCCGAGAGACGTACCTGGTGATTGCTGCGAACCGCCACGTCGAACGGGCCGAGCAGGCGAAAAGTATCCAGGCTGGGTGGCCGCTTCAGCAAGTAGCCTTGCAGATCAACCAAGGTAGTCGCCTTGATCGGCGTCTTTTCGATGCGCGGCAGTCTCGCGCAACTGGCGAGAATTGCAAGGCAGAGCAGCAGCAGCGCGACGCGAGCTTGGGAATAACACATTTGGGCTATTATACCGGGAGGCGGAAATCCGCCACCCCAGCCAAACGCGCCACAAGACCTGACGCGCTGGCTGGCCGGTGCCGAAAAAGGTGAAGGAGGAGACGACATGAGAAACGCCGGAACAGGCATCGCAGTCTTGCTCGGCTTGCACATGGCATTGCCCGGCGCGCTGCACGCCCAAAATACTGGGGCGCAGGTTTCGCCAGTGGAAGCATCCCGGCAGCAAGGCATCTACCAGAGCCGGGGGGAAGACGTACCCAAGGGCTATGTTATAGATAGAGACCTTGCTGCCTATGTCAATGCGCTGCCGCCAGAGTTCGACCGCGCGCTTTCAACGCTGGGGCCCGCGGACCGATGGCTCGATATCGGGGCCGGTGAAGGCCGCGCCATCCTCGACTATTACGGCAACATATTCGACGAAAGCCGAAAAAAGGCACAGGCCGTCGCTGTTTCCATCGAAGATCGCCGCACGAAACTGTGGTATCAAGTCGCCGAACAACTCGATGCCAACAAGATTCGCTATTTCTTCGGCAAGTCGCTCAACGACTACACGATGGATGAACTGGGCAAGTACCAAGTCATCACCGATCTGCTCGGCGGATTTTCTTATACGCGCAATCTCTCGCGGTTCATGGAAAAGACGCTCGGCTTTCTGCATGTGAACGGCAGCTTCTACAGCATTCTGCAGGACGTGCACGCGGAGGAGGGATCGAACCAGCCCCACTACAAGGGCGCGCCCTATCTCACCGAAATCGTCAACACCGACGGCTCCAAAACCAAAATCTGCACGTGGCTGAAAAGCATTTCGTGTGTGCAGGTCACCTGCGAATTAAAACCGCGATGGACGCCGCCGGTCGAGGTTTACCGCGTACAGAAAGTCTGCGACAACGTATCCGTGCCGCCGTTGGCGCCACGGCACTACGCGGCGGGCACGCCGCCCGAGCGACTATTTCAATTGCAACCGACAAGCCCAACACCGCCAACGCAAGTCACCACACCACCACTGCCCACGCGACCGTAACTCATAAGCATCTGTTTTTAAATACATTTTAAGTATATTCTCAGGCAAGTAAGATACACGCCCCTTGAACCGAAGCCCGACCATCCCCATGTGGGATAATGCAAGCGCAGTAAACGAATCCGGGGGCGACCTGGCTTCGACGTGGGTTACAAAGCAGCACAGGGCATGCCAAGGTCCAGTTACCTTGTAAATCCGCTGGAAATTCTATACACGCCAACGACGAGCGTTATTCTCTAGCCGCCTAATACCGGCTAGACGCTGCACTAGCCTGCTGATGGGCTAGGCCGGAAAGGGAGGCGCAAGCCAAACGGACCGGTGCAGTGTCATTCACATCAGCCTCTCTGCGCGGTATGGCCGCTTTGCCGCGTGGATCCGTCGAAGCGGCTGGCTGAGCGCCAGCCTGCCGGTTGGCGGGCGCGAGGCGAGACCCAAATAACCAGGCTAAGCATGTAGTCCTGACTGTGGAGGACTTGCGGACGCGGGTTCGATTCCCGCCGCCTCCACCATTAATACCCCCAATGGGGTCTAACGCCGTCCGAGTGACGGCGTTTTTCTTTTACCTTCATAGTGCTGATCATCCAATATCGGCTTGCGCCATCCAACGCCTTCCATTCATAATGGGGGTATAGGTGGGGGTATTTAATGAAATTGAACTGGAGATAAATACATGGCTGGGGGTATTTTTGGAAAGCTCTCGGATAAGGCAGTTAAGGCCTTTGTGGCAAAAGCGGTGGCCGGCAAGAAGTTCGCGGACGGTGGAGGGCTATACCTATTCATCCCCCCTGCGGGCAGCGCCAACTGGCGCGTGAAATACCGCATC
>VFLF01000611.1 GCA_009885185.1 Nitrosomonadales bacterium
ACGCGTTGCGCCTGGCAAAGCCGTATTCACGCGAGGACGGCATCACCTGCGCGAACACTTCACCTCTCAAGGCATGGTAATGCACGCCATAGCCCTGCACGATATCGGGCAACACACGATCGAGCGCGCCGACGTGCTGTACCACGCGAAGGCTCTCGTCGTCGATCGACACCGCGCGCGGCTCGTTTACAGTGGCGGCATGGCGCTCGACCAGCAAGGTGTGGATGCCATGCACGCCCAGCAGATGGGCGAGCGCGAGGCCCGTGGGGCCGGCGCCGATGATAGCGACTGAAAAGTGATGCGCAGGTTGCATGTAATGGGCGTCGTACGCGGGCCGTTCACGGCGCGGCACATTGGCATTTCATCCGATAAACGATACATTGGGCAGACCATGACAAACGCCCTTCGTCTAACAATATCCGGAATGGCGTGGCTGGTCTATGCCAGCCATGCCTCGTCACAGGTTTTCCCCGTGAAGCCGCTGCGCATCATCGTTCCGTCCATCGCCGGCAGCGCACCCGATGTGCGCGTGCGCCAGATCGCGCCCAAGCTCGCCGAGTCGCTGGGCCAGCACGTCATTGTCGATAACCGCCCCGGCGCCAACGGCGCCATCGCCGCGCAGCAGGCGGCGCGCGCGCAGGCCGACGGCCACACGCTGATGTCGGCGCTGATCAACAACGCCATCAATGACTTGCTGCATCCGAATTCCGCCGCCCGGCTTAACCATGAGCTCGCGCCCGTTGCGCAATTCAGTCTGTCGCCGCTGGTGATGGTGGTGCATCCCGGCGTGGGCGCGAACACCCTGCAGGAATACATTCAACTTGCCAGGGCCAAGCCCGGCGCGCTCACCTACGCCTCGGCCGGTCCCGGCAGCATCACGCAACTGCTCGGCGAATGGATCAAGCAAAAAAGCGGCACCAACATACTCGACGTGCCCTACAAATCCGTGGGCGCCGAAATGCCCGATCTGCTCGGCGGGCAGATCAGCACGGGGTATCTCGTGGCAACCGCGATCATGTCGCACGTGCGCGCCGGCAAACTCAAGGGGCTGGCGGTGACGGGCCGCGCGCGCTTGCCCGTGCTGAGGGACGTGCCCACCACGGCGGAAGCCGGACTGCCCGGCGTCGAAGCCAGCGCGTGGAGTGGCTACTTCGTCCCCGCCGGCACGCCGCGCCCCATCGTGCAGGTGTTGAATCGCGAATTGCTGCGCGCATTCCATTCGCCGGATATCCGCGAGCTGGCGACATCAACCGGCACCGAAGTGGTGGGTGGGCGGCCTGACGAATTTGCTGCGTTCATTCGAGCGGAAATCGTGAAGTGGGGCGGCATTATCAGGGAGGCGGGGATCAGGCCGCAGTGAAACTCCCCACGCCGTCATTCCAGAAGACCTGAAGGCCCGCGTTGCTGCTGCCGAGCGCGCCGGCAAGACTGCGCACGGCTTCATTCTGTGAACAGATGCCGCTGAATATCATCGGTAACCTGTCTGTGAGCAATGGCCCGCCAGCGGCCTAAATAAATCGCTCACCTGCCGGGCTGGATTTTCGCTATGCTTCCGGCCAGTGCTAAACATAAACGATCAAATTGGAGACTGAAATGGGCAACCGCGACAAACAGGGTAGAGAACCAAAGAAGGCAAAAAAACCGAAGCCGCCGACGAAATGCCACCCGGCAGGTGGTGTCTGAAAAGGCTGCGTTCATGATTTTTGATGTGCTTTTCCCATGACGGCTGATAGTCCCGAACCCACCCGCAAGGCGCAATTCGACGCGCTGCTCCTTAAACTGCCCGGCGTCAGCGCGCGCAAGATCAACGGCCTTGACGCGTATTTTGTCAGCGACAAGATGTTTGCCTGCATCAACGGCAACGCCATCGGTCTGCGATTTTCCGCCGCCGAGGCGACCGAGTTGCATTTTTCGCGCGACCATGTGGCGCCGTTTCTGCCCAAGGGCATGCCCAGCACGCGCGAATGGATACAGATCGAGCGCGCCGACGCGGCGGATTACGAAAAAGACCTCGATCTTTTCAAGGCGTCGCTTGCGTTCGTGAAGGCCGCGCGCAGCCGTTAGGTGCGCCGATGCTGATCTACGTCCACGGCTTTAACAGCGCGCCGAGCTCCTATAAAGCGCGTCTGGTGGGCGAGCGCATGCGCGCACTCGGACACGAGACCGAATATCTTGTGCCGGCACTGCCGCACCGGCCTGCCGAGGCGATGGCGCTGTTGCGTGACCTCGTTGAACGGCATCCGGACGCCACGCTGATCGGCAGTTCACTGGGCGGTTACTACGCCACATGGCTGGCTGAGCATTACGCGGGGTTGCGCGTGGCGCTGGTGAATCCCGCTGTGCGGCCGTATACACTGTTGCGCGGTTATCTCGGCGCGCAGAAGAATATCTACACCGGAGAGGCGTACGAACTCACCACGCAACATATCGATGAGTTGCAAGCGCTGGAAGTCGCGGCCATCACGCCGGAGCGTTATTTTCTGCTTACGCGCACGGGGGATGAGGTGCTCGATTACCGGCTAGCCGTGGAAAAATATCATGGCGCGCAGCAGCGCGTGATCCCTGGTGGCGATCATGGTTTTGGTGATTTTGAAGACTATCTTGACGACGTGCTCGCGTTTGCGGGAATCCGGTAGCCGGTGGAGAATGACACGACCATGACCGCCGAACCGCAACCAGCAGTACCGCAGGCTGACGACCCCGCCACGCGCATGCTGGCGCTGGCCGACGCGTTTGTGCGCGAAACACGGCCCGGACGCGAGTTGCGGGTGACGCTCGAAAGCTCGCTGGAGCGCGATCTGGGCATCGACAGTCTGGGGCGGGCGGAACTGCTGTTGCGCGCCGAGCGCGCGTTCAATGTGGCGCTGCCGGAGCGCGCCTTGAACGAGGCCGAAACGCCGCGCGATCTGCTGCGCTTTGTGCTGGGTGCCATGGGTTCTGCGGGCACGCACGGGTCGCTTGCGGACGCCACTCCTGTCGTTCAGGCGCTGGCGGTGCGCGGCAGCGAGGGCGTGCCTTCCGAAGCGCGCACGCTGCTGGAAATGGTCGATTGGCATCTCGAACGCCATCCCGATCAATTGCAGATTCATCTTTACGGCGAAGACGACAGCGCGGAGGACATCAGCTACGCACAGCTTGCCGCCGGGGCGTCGGCCATGGCAGCGGAGCTGGCCGGGCGCGGTCTGGAGCCTGGGCAGACGGTGGCGATCATGCTGCCCACGTGCCGCGAATATTTTTTCAGTTTCCTCGGCATTCTGATGGCGGGCGGCATTCCGGTGCCGATTTATCCGCCGGTGCGCCTGGCGCAACTTGAAGACCACATGACCCGCCATGCCGGTATTTTGTCCAACGCGCAGGCGGTGATGCTGATTACCGTGCCGCAGGCCAAGGGCGTGGCGCTGCTGCTGCGATCACAGGTGCCGAGTTTGCGCCATGTGTTGAC
>VFLF01000262.1 GCA_009885185.1 Nitrosomonadales bacterium
ATTGCTGGACACCCTGCTGTTCCAGCCCGACAGCGCGCTGATCCGCCAGTCGTACATGCCCAAGATGCTGCACATGCTCAATCTCGCGGGCTTCGGCATGCGCGCATGGGATCGGCATTCCCCCGACGCCGAAAAACCCTTCAGCTACGCCTCCACCTCGCTTCCCGTATTCGACCGTAACCTGAAGGCGCTGGCCGAGAAAATCCGCCCCACCTGCGTGCTGGCCCACGTGCGCGGCGTCGCCTATTCCACTGAAGTCGATATCTCGCTGCAAAACGTGCATCCGTTTCAGTATCCCGGCTTCAAGCTCGCGCTGGCGCACAACGGCGACCTCGCGCGTATGCGCGAAATGAAACCGCTGCTGCTGCAATACCTCAAACCCGACATCACCATGCGCATCAGCGGCACCACCGACAGCGAATGGATTTACGCGCTGCTTGCCTCGCAATTGGAAGACCCCATGCGGCAATGCCGCGCCGACGAACTTGTAGCCGGCGTCGATCGCATGCTCACCATCATCCGCGACGTGCGCGCGCAACTCGGCATCAACACGTCCTCTTCGGTCAATTTATTCATCACCACCGGCGAGCAATTGGCTGCGGTGCGCTACTGCTTTGATTTCGGCTGCTACCGCACCGAAGACCCCGCCAAGGTACACGAAGCCAACATGAATTTTCTCAGCCTGTGGTACACCTCGGGCCGCGAATACGGCTACCACGACGGCGAATGGAAAATGACCGGCGGCGCCAACACCGCCGACTCCATCATGATCGCCTCAGAGCCGCTGACCAAAGACACCTCGACGTGGCTCGAAGTACCGGAGTATTCGATGATTTACGCGGATACGCGGGAAGGTACGCCCAGCGTGGAAATTCATTATTTGAGTTGAGACTCCAGCCTCAAACAAATCAGCCAGCGGGGGATAGATGAAATTGCACCGTGCATTGCTCGCTATAACACTGCCATGCCTTAGCGCATCCGGCTATACCCAACCCTGGTCACCGCAAAAAAACGTGGAAATCGTGGTCCCCAGCGCGCCCGGCGGCACCAACGACAAGCTCGCGCGGCAAATCGAACGTACCGTGGTCACGGGAAAATCGCTGACGGTGGTGCATAAATCCGGCGCGGGCGGCCAGCTTGCCTACACCTATCTTGGCCCGCAAGCGGGCGATGGGCACTACCTGCTGATCGCCGCGCCGACACTGCTCACCGCGCACATCACCGGCATGAGCAAACTGAACTACACCGACTTCACGCCGGTAGCGTCAATCTTCAACGATCACATGGTGTTCGCGGTCAATGCATCCGCCGCGATCAAAACCGGCAAGGAGTTTGGCGCGAAAATGCGCGCCGACGCGCAATCCATGGCCTTCGGCTTTACGTCGGCGTTGGGCAATCATCATCACATCGCCGCCGGGCTATTTATGAAGAGCATCGGTGCTAACGTGCGCGAACTCAAGCCGGTGGTATTCAAGGGCTCGGCTGAGGCCCTGACCGCGCTGCTCGGCAACCACATCGAGTGGGTATCCACCGGCGCCGCCAATGCCCTGCCGCATGCCGTCACGGGCAAACTGCGTATCGTGGGGATCTCTGCCGCGCAGCGTTTGCCGGGCGCGATGGCGAGTGTGCCCACGTGGAAGGAGCAAGGGCTGGACCTAGTGTACGGAAGCTGGCGCACCGTATTCGCGCCCAAGGGGCTTTCACCCGAACAGTTGGCCTATTGGGAGAACGCGCTGCGCCGCGTCAACGAGATAACCGAATGGAAAGCCGAGCTGGAGCGCTACTACTGGTCAGACTACTTTGTCACCGGCGCCGCGCTGCGGAAAAATCTCGACAAGGAATACGCCGAAATGAAATCGGTGCTCATCGAGTTAGGGCTGGTCAGGCAGCCGTAGACCGGCGCAGACCTATTCCTTCGCGCCCGCCTTGACCAGTATGCGCGCGATCTCGTCCTGATTGCGTTGCTTCGCCACGCCGAGCACCGAGAAACCGCTGGCGGTCTTGTAGTTGATGTTGGCGCCGTTTTCCATCAGCAGCAGTGCCGCCTGCGTCTGGCCTTCGCGCGCGGCCATCATCAGCGCGGTCGTGCCGTTTTCGGCGGCGGCATCGATTTTCGCGCCCCTCGCGATCAGCAAGCGCATGACATCGATACGCCCCATCGACGCCGCATAGATCAATGGCGTCCAGCCGTCCTGATCGATGGCGGCGCCTTCCGCCAGCAGCAGCTTGACGACCTCGATATGGCCCCTGATCGACGCCAGCATCAGCGCCGTTTCGCCAAACGCGTTGCGCGCCGCCACGCGCGGCTTGGCCGAGAGCAGCGTCTTGACGATGTTGGCGTGGCCTTCCTTGGCCGCCAGCATGAGCAGGGTTTCGCCTTCCTTGGTGGCCGTGTTCACATCGACGCCCTTTTTCAGCAGCGCCACCACGTCGTTGTGGTGGTTCATGCTGACCGCCCGGAGCACATCGTCGTAGGCATTCGCATGAGCGCCAGACGAAAACAAAATACTTAATAAAAACAGGTACTTATGTAATGACTTCATTTGTTTCCCGCCATGTTGAACAAGTTAAGACAATTTTTTGTGGTTGCCGCTGCAATATCAGCAACAGAGCAACCTCTTAGCCGCGCAATCTCTTCCGCCACATAACGCACCAAGCCAGGTTCGTTGGTTTTGCCTCTGAACGGCGCCGGCGCGAGATACGGCGAGTCGGTTTCGATCAGTATGCGTTCCAGCGGCACCTTTTGCGCCACTTCCTTTAACGCCTTGGCGTTCTTGAAGGTGACGATGCCAGAAAACGAAATATAAAACCCCATCGCCAGCGCCACTTCGGCCACTTCCCATGATTCGGTAAAACAATGCATTACGCCGCCGGCATCAGCCGCGCCCTCCTCCTGCATCAGCCGGAGGGTATCGTCCGCCGCCGAGCGCGTATGAATAATCAGCGGCTTGCCGCACTGCCTTGCGGCGCGGATGTGCGTGCGAAAACGTTCCCGCTGCCACTCCAGATCGCCGGTCAAGCGATAATAATCCAGTCCGGTTTCGCCGATGGCGACGATTTTCGGGTGTGCAGACAATCTGACCAGATCCGCCACCGAAGGTTCGGTCACGTCCGGATAATCCGGATGCACGCCCACCGAGGCATACAGATCCGCGTGCGCCTCGGCCAGCGCCAGCACCTTGGGAAAATCGTCCAGGTTCACGCTCACGCACAGCGCGCGCTCGACCTGATTGTCGCGCATCAGTGCCAGAATCTCCGGCAGCCGTCCGGCAAGCTCGGGGAAATCCAGATGACAGTGCGAATCGATCAGCATGTCAGCCGCGCGCCGTGCGCACTAACTGCCCGTAGCGCAGCATCAGGTCTTCGATCAGCAAACGCGCATTCAGAGGATGATTCACGATACGCTGAAACCGCACCAGCTCGCGGTGAAAACGCAGAACATCCAGCCCGTTTGCCTTGCCGGCGGTGTAGGTTAACGCCTCCGTGAAATCCGGGTTGTAACGCAGGCGCTGCCTGAAACACAGACTGGCAAGGTCGTAACTCCAGCGTTGCAGCCAGTTGATGAGCTGCGGCACCGGATGCGAGGCGAATTTTTCCGCCAGCGCCAGCGGATCGAACGCGCGCGACGACAAGCCGTCGAGAAACTGCTTGCGGCTCGCCCAGTATTCCTCGTTGTCGAGTTCAGCCGCCAGCACTGGTGCGCCGCCCGCCTGCGCCAGCGCGAGTTCGGGTCTGGATGCGCCGCTTTGCTTCAACCACGCGGCGGCTTGTTGCGGCGTGGGCGGACTCAGCGCAAGCTGCTGGCAGCGGCTGCGTATCGTCGCCGGCAACAAATGGGGTCGGTCGGACACCAGCAAGAAAAAGGTTTCCGGCGGCGGCTCTTCAAGGCTTTTCAGCAGCGCATTGGCGGCGTTGACGTTCATCGCCTCGGCGGGCTGAATCACCACCACTTTCGCGCCGCCGCGATGGGCGCTGATGTTAATGAAGTCCTCGAGCGAGCGGATTTGCGCAATCGTGATCTCTTTCTTTTTCTTCTTGTCCTTGTCCGCGGGTTCGGCGTCCCCGACCACGGCCTCCACGGCCTCGGCGGCTTCGGGTTGCAACAGGCGAACATCCGGATGATTGCCAGTCTCCATCCAGTGACAGGCTTCGCAACTGCCGCATGCAACCATCGCGGTTGACGGTTTTTCGCACAACACACCCCGCGCCAGCGCGGCGGCGAACGCGCGCTTGCCGATGCCCGCAGCGCCCTTGAACAGCAGCGCATGGGGCAGCCGTTGCGATGACTGTGCGCGCTGCGCAAGCTGCTGATAATCCCTTTCGTGCCAGGAAAAATAATTCATTTAAAACAAGTGCTTATGATTTTATGCTCAACGGACTTTTTTACCTCGTCGAGCGCCGCCGTGCCATCAATGAGATGCATTCTGGCAGGATTTTCGCGCACGCGGCGCAAATAGGCCTTTCGCACGCGATCAAA